>JABGRQ010000157.1 GCA_018648225.1 Chloroflexota bacterium | reverse complement strand
GACCAAGGCCGAGATATAACTCTTGGATATCGATTGGATAAAAGCCTTCTGCTCGGGAGAACCTTCGTTAAAGTACTGCTCCGCCACTATGGAGCCATTTTTGATGACCAACAAACTGTAGATCGTGTCCAGCTTGCTCGCATTCCTGTAAAAATCCTTAAGTAGGTTCGGATCCAGCCCCTGTTCTTCGGGCGTCGAAACAGGCCAGTCGCCCTGGGAGAGCGGCGTATAATTTTCGGCAGCAAGTTCGGCCGTAGAAGGGCCGCATCCGAACAACATGGTCAAGACCATGATCATGCTGATGAATTGAAAAATTAGAGAGAGGCGGTTCCTATAAGTAGTCATTTTCTTTCTCCAGAAATAAATTATAAGCTTCCTACTTACATTAAAGTTCTTTTCTTTCCCAAGGCAGGAAACAGGCAGGGAGTGGCTTTCATATAATCTTGATATTGCTTCCCAAAATGTTTCATCTTGTTATCAATCTATGATCATCCTTGATTTCCAGATGCGGAAATCAAATGCATCCAGTAAGGGAGACAGTATCGAAATCAGAGGAAGGATGGATGTTCCCAAGAACAGGATTAGCACAAGTAGCTTATCTTTCACCTGTTCGTAGACGGTAAAGGTGTAGCCATCGTATTTGTTCAACCCATCCTCGGTCCCAAACCATAAGAAACCCAAATTGTCCTGGATCATAGTGAATATGGTGCTTTGAGAAAGCCCCTGTTCCAGGGAGATGTGTTCAAACTGAAGATGCTGCCTCGGTGATATTTTGGTCGCCGAGGCTGGCCTATCTGTGGCCTGTTGAGGGGGAGATGGTTGCTCTTTTGGGGGAGTTCTGTTTCACCAATTACCTTAGGTTTATCGAGACACGGCTCCGTAATGATTATATCTCACTCGAATTTTTAGGTAACGCCCGCGTTCCTTTACGAATTCCGTGACGAGAATTTTCATTCTGATAAGTAATTCTGACGTGACTTATTCCCTCCGCAACCAATTTTTTCCCAGAATCGGGGAAGGGTGCGGTTTGGAACTCACCTGGTTAGGGTCACACGCGAAAAAGCCATCCTGTAAAGGATGGCTTTTTCGATTTATAATCTTGAAACTCTCGCGATCGAAAACGGGTAATTGGGGTATGTAAGGCACGAAACATCTTGCTTCTCCCATTTCTTCGACAAATTCTTATGGCGATGTGAAAATCCTAAACCCTATTCCACAAGGAGCTTACTATGGATCCAGCAGCAAGCATGATTATGGCAGCCGCACTAGTGTTTTATTCGATTGGGGTTTGGAGTGAGCGCTTCGCAGGCCGCTTGAAACTCTGGCATTTGGCCTTCTTTGTGTTGGGGCTGATCTGTGATACCTGGGGAACGGGGTTAATGCTCGAATTTGCAGGCGGCCTGACCTTCGACGTTCACGGTATCAGCGGGCTGATCGCAATATTGCTGATGCTCATCCACGCTGTATGGGCAGGGATTGTGCTGCTTCGAAAAGATGAGCAAGCGATCCAGAATTTTCACAGATTTAGCGTTGCAGTTTGGGTGATTTGGTTGATACCATATTTCAGCCCGATGCTTTTTCAAATTGGCGGCTGATGTCTTGAGTAGTATTTTTCAGATAACCTGCGGGGTTTGTACAACCGGAGATGAATGTTGCCTTCCCTCACTCATCTCCGGTAAAAAATTCGGGTTTCTAAAAACTAAAACTGAACCAGTCGGTCCCCGTGACAATCGAGCAACTCAGGGCTATGAAGACGATTAGCAAAATGAAGCCGCAACCACAGCCTATGCAGGATGGCCCGCGCCCGAAGCCGAAGCGATCTTGCAACCAGTCAAAAAGCGTATCAAGCAAGAATAGTTTTAATAGCCCCGATAAACAGCCTGGACGATTGTTCACAGCATTCTCCTTTAAAGTTGTAGGTAAAGATCTGCCAGGTTTTTGTGCGATGCTTGTTTGCGGTCGGTCATTTGGGTTAACCTGGCAGGTTTAGAATTAACTGACTACCAGTGTATACGCAAAGTGCGTCCCCAGGTTGCGTATCTATCAGGGGTAAAAATCCGAGTTTGGTTTAGACAATCTCGATATAGTTTCCTTCGGTGACTTCACCCATCACCCAGAGTGGCTGATGAATGGCTTCGGCGCGTTGCAGCATGGCTTCGACATTTTTGGGCGGTACGGCCAGCAGCAAACCACCGCTGGTTTGCGGATCAAAGAGCAGCAGTTCTTCGTACTCTTCCATCTCGCGGATGAAACGCACATTTTTAGAAAAATACAGGCGATTGTCGGATGCTCCGCCGGGGAAAATAAAATCTTTGGCATAACGCATCGCCCCTGAGGTGAAGGGGATTTTATTCCACTCGAAGCGCAAGCCAACCCCCGAGGCAGATGCCATCTCCCAGGCGTGGCCGAGCAAGCTAAATCCGGTGATGTCCGTCGCTCCCCGGGTGCCAAACTCCACCCCCAGGGAAGCCGCCTCGCGGTTCAGACGTGACATCCACTCGATGACTTCGTTCAAATCTGCTGGAGATGCTTTTTGACCCTTGATGGCTGTGGTCGTTGTGCCAAAGCCCAGCGGCTTGCTGAGCAGCAGCACATCGCCGGGACGCGCACCACCTTTGGTCATCATTTTATCGGGATGTGCGAAACCCAGCACAATCAGGCCGTATTTTGGTTCTTTATCCTGAATGGTATGCCCCCCGACGACGACCACTTTGGCCTCGCACGCCTTCTCTGCCCCGCCGCGTAAAATTTCGCCGAGGAAATCGGGTGGCAATTCAGGGGGGAAAGCGGCTATATTCAGCGCCAAAAATGGTGTGCCGCCCATCGCATACACATCCGAGAGACTATTTGCCGCGGCGATGGCTCCGTATTCATAGGGTGTATCCACGACAGGGGTGAAAAAATCGGTTGTCACCACCAAGGCGCGTTCACCGTCGAGCCGCCAGACCGCGGCATCATCGGGATCGCCAAGCCCCACTAAAAGATCAGGATAATCGCGGTTGTCAAATATATTTTCAATTGGACGCAGCACCTGCGCCAGCGCTTCTGCGCTTAATTTTGACGCTCAACCCGAACAGCTTGACAGCGTTGTCAGGCGAATTTTCTTTTCGGAGGAAGTTTCGGCGTTTTGTTCGCTCATTTTTTTGATTTGCAAGCTACAAGCTGCAAGTCGCAAGCAGAGATCATCATCTGAAACTTGCGACTTGTGGCTTGGTGTTTGTAGTTTGTAACCTACGGGCTTTCGGTTCCAGTATCCGGCGTGACCGGTAGCACAGTGGCTGGTTGGGTGTTATTCATTTCCGGCAACGGGAATAAGAACGGATTGTCGCTGGGCAGCAGCATCACATCAATGCTGGGGGTTAATTCCTCGATATAGCGGTACGTCAGCAAATCCGGGCTATTTTTTATCACATCGGCGATCAATTGCAAGGCTTCTGCCTCAGCCTGCGCCTGGATGATGCGCGCATCAGCCAGAGCCTGGGCGTTAATCAACAGCGAGTCGGCTTCACCCTGGGCGCGAATCACCGCGGCATCGGCGCTGCCTTCTGCGGTTTGACGGGCCTGTTCAGCTTCTTGTTTACGCTGTTCAACAACAAAGAAAGCTTGTTGCGCTAATTGCTCAGCGATCTGTTTTTGTTCAACCGAAGCGGCATATTCGTCCGAAAAAGTGATATTGCGCAAGATGAAGTCTACCAATATCAGGCCGCCTTCTTCCATTGTTTCGGCCATTTGGGTGGTCATCATCTCGGTCAACACCAGGCGTTGGGAGCTGTAAACTTCTTCGATGCCGAACTGTGAAACCGCATCTCGGATCACACCGCGCGATTGCGGGCGCACCAGGTTGTTGATATATTGATCTTGCCACTTGACATGCACATCGACAACCTCGGCGGGGTCAATGACGAAGATGATCGAAGCATCAATTAGGACAACCTGCCCATCCGATGTGCGCGCTTCAACCGAGTCATCACCTTGTATTTGACCCTCCTCGGAAGCGATCGACATGGTATAGGTTTGGCGCGAAATCGGGTACGTGATGACACTTTCGAAATAAGGTACCACCCAGCGCAAACCAGGCTGCAAAGCCTCCGGGCGGATACCATCTTGAATAGCCGAGATCACCACACCGCGTTCCTGTGGCTCTATGAAAATCAACCCGGCGCTGGCCGTATTTAAAATTACTGCCAGTAGCAAGATAACAATGAGCGTAGTAACCATACCTTTGACTGGTTTTTGTCGGGACGCACGCATTACAATAAAAGCGAGCAGGCCAACAACGGCCAACCAGGCCAGACCAGCAATTGCAGAAATAGCAACAGTAACATTCATCTTTTCAAACTCCTTGTATATTGATTAGGGCTTTGCGCCTGTAAGGGAAAAGCCCTATTTATAAGTATTTCACAATACAACCCAAACATGATACCATGCCTGTATGCAAAACGGCAAAGGACGCATCTCTGAGATCATATACGGATTTGATGACAATTTGTTGCTACGCGTGGATTGTTCTTCAGCGTTGACCCCCGCTCCAGGGCAATATCTGCTCGCCGATGATGGTACAGCGGACTCCGTTTTGGCGGTTCCTCTTTTTCGGGTGGGTTCTGCCCCTGAGGTGATTCTGCAAAGCCCAACGCTCCCACCGAAACACTGGCTCCCTGGGCTAGAGCTTGATCTACGCGGACCCCTCGGGCACGGATTCAACCTCCCGGCGGAGACCAGTCATATCGCTTTGGCCTCCCTCGGCGGCGGGTTGGCACGTCTGCTGCCCCTGATCCACCAAAACCCGCAAGCCGATATTGCCATTTTTACAGATGCGGCCTTGCCCGATCTCCCCGTCTCCGTTGAAGTTCGCCGCCTCGCGGATTTGCCCGAAGCCATACCCTGGGCCGATTTCTTGGCTCTCGAACTGACAATTGAAATATTGCCCAAGTTGCGTACGATCCTGGGATTGGCCCCGCACGAACGCCCGGCCTGCACAGCCCAGACATTAATTATCTCCCCCATGCCTTGCGGCGCGCTGGCCGAGTGCGGCGTATGCGCTGTTCCCGCCCGCAAAAGCTATAAATTGGCTTGCAAAGATGGCCCAGTGTTGGATTTGAAGCAATTACAATGGTAATCAAATATGGCACGTAAACAAAAACGACGAAAGAAGCGACGAGCAAGAAGCCGTAAAATACGCATCGGCTGGTTATTTTGGCTTGCCGGGGGATTGGCGCTGGCCTATTTTGGCATCAAAACGAAGCCAGAAGTGTTAGATTTATTCGTAGACACTCCGCCACCCCCTAATTTCACACCCACACCTTACCCCACGCCGGTTGCACCTGTCATAGTGGGTGACACCCCCGATCTTGATGCCCTTGCGGCTTATATGCTTGAACTTATTAATGTAGACAGGGTTGCTGAAGGTTTAGAGCCAGTTCAGTGGGATGCACACGCGGCTGAAGTTGGCCGCCAACATGCGCAAGAAATGGCGAATGCTGGCTATATGTCGCATTGGAACCTGGCCGGGCTGGGCCCAGATATTCGCTATGGCCTGTCCGGTGGGCAGGCTGTCGTTATGGAAAATGTGTATTCATACTATAGCCGCTATGATGATGGCAGCCCGGTTTGGGAAGCAAATTGGGCTGCGCGTGTACGTGAAGCCCAGGAAGCCTTAATGAACAGCCCCGGCCATCGGGCGAATATTCTTACACCGGAACATACGCATGTTGGCGTGGGGATGGCCTATGATCCCCTGAGCGGTGAATTCCGCGTGGCGCAGGAGTTTACCAATCAGTATTTGGTGCTTCATACCGATGCTGATGGAAATGTTTTTACAGCGCATCCCGGCGAGTTGATTATTATCAAATTTGAATTACTTCCTGGGGTGAGTCAACCCCTCATCAATCTGGCATTTGAGCCGCTGCCATCTCCAATGAGCATTTCGGCGTTAAACGACACATCCACTTATACATCTCCTGCTGAGTTTGTGGATCAAATCCCTGCGACATTGGACTGGAATGGCGATTATAAGCTGCGCATGATTCTGCCGGGCAACGCACAGTCGGGGTATTATCATCTTCGCATTTGGGTTGTCCTGAATGGCGAAAATATCCCCGCCAGTGATCTGGTGATGATGCTGGTTTCTGATGAATAAGATTTTGGCTGTTGTCGCTCATCCTGATGATGAAACCATCCTTTGTGGCGGAACACTGGCTTTGCTGGCGCGTGCCGGAGCCAATGTGCATGTTCTTTGTGCTACGCGGGGCGAAGGCGGCGAGTTGGGCGAACCCCCGCTTTGTGAACGCCCCGAATTAGGCCGCGTGCGCGAACAGGAGATGCGCTGCGCCGCGCAAGCTCTGGGCGGCACAAGTGTTGAGTTTCTTGATTATATTGACCCTACCGTCGGCGAGAATGAAGAACTGCACCCCTACACCGACGATTTTGACGAACTGATGCAACGCCTGCGTGACTATATCCAGCAACTTTGCCCTGATGCGGTGATTACTCACGGCTCGAATGGCGAGTACGGTCATCCGGCGCATGTGCTTACGCATCGGGCGGTGATCGCGGCCATGCCAGATGGCATCTCGCTCTACACCTTCTCGCCGAGTTTCCCCGAACACCCGCGCCCGCGTCTCGCCAATACCGATGATCCTGCCGACTTGATTCTTGACATTAGCGCAGCCTTCGAGCAAAAAGCCGCCGCGGCTTATTGCCATCGCACTCAGAATGCGCTTTTCGTGCGCCGTTCATCGAAACGTGCCGGGCGGCAGTTGAGTGTCCCGGAAGTGTTGATGAAGGTGGAGGGGCTGCATCGGGTGATAGGATTGCTGGATGATAGGCTGGTAGATGTTCTTGAAATTTATCGGTTGAAGGTTGCAGGTTGAAAGTTCAACGTGTAACCTTCAACTTGTAACTTATCACTGTGTTTATTACGATGCCCAAAACAGATTTCTTTTTCGCTCAACCCCTCATGAATGCCGCCGGGATGCTGGGCTTTTTCCCCGATCCGCACAGCCCGCTGGATTTCTCGCGCTTTGGCGCTTTTGTCACGAATCCCATCAGCCGTTTGCCGCGCACGCCAGCCAAAGGCACGCGTTATATACCCTTTCCGGGTGGATTCTTGCTGCATACGGGTTTGCCCAACCCCGGTTTGTCGCAAGCCCTCCGGCGCTATGGACGCTATTGGGCTTCAGCTTCTTTGCCGGTGATTGTGCATCTCTTGGCGCAGAATCCGGATGAATTGGGCTGGATGGTTGAGCGGATTGAAGGCGCGGGGAGCGTGATGGGAATTGAAGTGGGCCTGCCCCCTGATGCGGATGCCAGCCTCGCGGCGCAATTTGCACAAGCAGCGCTGGGTGAACTTCCGGTGTTGGTGCGTGTACCCCTGGATGGCAGCCTGATATTGGCGCAAGCGGCCGTGGATGCTGGAGCCAGCGCGGTCAGTTTGGGCGCGCCACGCGGCTTGCTCCCCTCTCCCTATGAGGGAGAGGGGTCGGGGGTGAGGGTTAGTGGACGGCTTAATGGCCCGGCGATTTTTCCGCTGGCGCTGCGGGCGGTGGAACAACTCGCGCGGGCTGGACTCCCTGTGATTGGGGCCGGGGGTGTGCGATCCGCCTCGGAGGTAGAAATCATGCTGAAGGCGGGAGCCAGCGCCGTGCAAATTGGAACCTCCCTTTGGAAAAGTGGATATATTCCAGGTGTTGAATCCACTATCCAAATTTAGAGCGTTTTCCCTCTGAAGCATTTTGCCAGATTGAGTATAATCTGCGCTGTTTAAGTATTATTCGAGGAGTTATAGATTATGGATAACACAATTGGAATTCTTACCGGGGTGGTTGTCGGTGTTTTGGTATTGCTGGTTTTATTTGAATATCGCATACGGAAGCCTGATTATTTATTTCTTTATGAAGCCAATGGGCAGATCCAAATTCGCAAAGGATTGGTTTACCCGCGGCATCTTAGTTTGCCGCTTGAACGCACCACCAGCCCGATTCGTTTGACGTTAGAAGCGGCCGCCGTTGGCAATCTGGAAGTGCGCATTAAACTGGTGGGTTCGGTTGCACCCTCGCTTGAGCATATTCCCGCGTTGATCCGCATCGGCGGGTGGAACACGGAAGCCGTCGCGCGCGTTGCCGATGAAGTGCAAGTTCTGCTTCAGGGGCTGGTTAAAGAATATATCGAAAAATGTGAGATTCACGCGCTTTCATCGACCGAAATTTTGAGCTATTTGAACGCGCGCTCGACGCTTATCGAAGAAAAATTCGGCGTCGAGTTGATTTCGCTGGCCATTCAGTCGCTGGAACCGACCGACCCGGAGATTGGCGAAGCGCTGCGCCAGCAAGAACAGGCGCGCTTGCTAGAGCAAACCGAACGTTTGAGTCATCAGGCGCGCTCGGCCGCTGCTAAAGCGAAAATTCAGGCTGATGAAGAAATTTCGCAAATGGAACACGAGCTTGAGATGAAAAATCTGGTTTTGAAGGGGACTCTGCTCGGAAAAGAGTCAGTGCTGGCTCAGAAAGGTCTTGAAGATGAATTGGAGCGCAACCGGATGCGTCTCGCTTTTGAGAAGGAAGAACTTGACGTACTCAAGAGCAGCCCTGAACTGCTGATGCTGACGCCACAGGCCGCCCGTCTGGCCGAAGCCAGCCAAAACTTGAAGAATGCCCGCACCATTGTCTCATTTACACCGCAAGAACTGGCGCATGGGTCTGAGTTATTGAGTGTTTTCCAAACTTTGATGCAACGCGCCCTGGAAGCAAAGAGCGATTCCAAAGATAAATAGAACGCCGATGACGCGGATTTAACAGATTAGCGCGGATAAATAATTAAAAAATCCGCCTAAGCCGCGTCATCCGTGTCCCCTTGGAAGCCCATTGTAATGAAAGCCCATCCATTTGACCCTCAGGCCAGTTTTCGCCTCAAGCCGATCCGCGTGGCACGCGTTTCGGAGATCAGCGAATCTACTGCCGCGGCGCCAGTTCCCGATGAAGAGCGCGTTAATTTCCACATCGGGAACCCGGTGCAGGATGTGAGCATATCATCGGCTTATTTGCGCACGGCACTGGGCATCGATATTCATCGCGAAGAGCTGCACGACGCCGACCCCGACGCAATTTTAGAATATCTTGGTTGGAAGGCCGAAGACAAGCCAAAACTTGAATTTTTGATTCGCACAATTCAGAAAAGTGCGCCATATATGCCCCGGGGTGGATATTCGCGCAAGAAGCCCCACGCCCTCATTGACGCCTTCCGCGCCTGGCTGGAAAATCAGCAGGAGCCGATCGATTACGACACGGGCGAAAAATCGGGCAAACGTGAAATTATTATTGGCATGGGCGGCAATCACGAAATGCTGCGCATCATCTTGTTTGCCTTGTCGTCTTATTTGGAGTTCACCCCGGCGCGTATCATCAGCTATCAGTGCGAACTCCAGCCCCAGCTAAAGACGATCCCCAATCTGCTTTTTGATGATCTGGCCGACGACGAGCAAACAGCCCTGGTGCAAATCGAGCAGTCCTTTAACGATCAGCTCAACATGCCGACCTTTATGCTGATTGGCGGCCTGCTCGATGAAGTTACGCGGCGCAAGTTGCGCCTGCTGAGCATTGAAAAGCTTCTGTTTTTTATCGAGGCCAACAACGCGCCCAACCATCTCTCTTTGGCGCGTGAAGCCAAACTTGTGCAGCGAGTTATCCGCCTGCTGACCCCTGCCGTATTTGCGAAACGGTTGCACAGTTTGCCTACTGTATTCATCGTTGGGAACGCCGATTTTCTGAGTGTCATCGAAAACGTGCATTTCAATCTTAAGGGCACCCCCTCCGCGGCTGAAGCCGAATTTCTCGACTTTTTGCTCACACAAAATCTGGCAACACTTCAGGCAAAAATTCCAGATGATGTACCTTATGCAAAACCAGCTTTTGAAGGATTAGGATTAGGAATTACAGCGGAGACGGTTTTACCCGATTTGGCGGAACGGGCGGAACAGCGCCTGGAAAAATTAGTGGATCGGCGTGCCCAAACATTAGCCAAATCCCTGAGGGCGGTAGAAGAAAAAGCGGCTGTACTGGCTGGCAGGATTCAGCATGCGTGGAAGGGGTACATCTTCGATGAGTTCACCGAACTAAAAACTGATGAACTGCTCGATGCACTCGTTCTCAACGCACACCACCCCGCATGGATCAATGCCTTGCAGCGTAGTTTTTTGGCCGCCTTTATCAAACATCAGCCGCAATATCAGCCCGAAGCCTGCTCCGTGGTTAGCGGATCATCGCGCACCGCTTTGAGCATTCTGGGCTTTCATTGTGGTGTCTCAGAAGTGGTAATTCCCGACCTGAGTTGGTCTTACGAACAGTGCTTTGTCAAAACCTACCCCGTGCCATTGTCGGAATCTTTGGGGTTGGATGTAGACGGCATCATCCAAAAAATAGAGCAACTCTGTCAGGAAGATGCATCCTGGCTGCAGCGCGGCGCGGTAGCGGTTAATAATCCGCATAACGCCACCGGCCAAATCTTCGATGATACTGACACCCGCCGATTGGTCACGTATTGCCTGCGAAATAATATCTATGTGGTTGATGATCTGGCCTACCAGAATGTTGCTCCGGTGTGCGAATTGCCGGAAATTAAGACCGTTCGCCAGATTGCTGCCGAACTGGTACGACATGGGGCGATCACAGCAGCGCAGGCTGATCGCGTGATCTCGGTGCATTCCATGTCGAAGACGGATAGTTACGCCGGGGCCAGACTAGCGGTCGTCGAAATTCGTGACCGGCAGATCCGCGAGCGTTTTAACGCGCTCAATTCCCACATCCGGCCCAATATTGCCGCTATTTTCATCAGCTATTTGTTTTATCGCAGTTCAACGCAGGCCACGCGCGCTTTTTGGCATCTGCGCAACTCGATTCTCTACGAGCGGACGCAGGCTCTTCTTCGAGCTGCGAAGAACTTACCCTCGGACCGTAACCCCTTTGGGCTGAAAATCATCCCCCCCACGGGGAGTTTGTATCCCCTCTTACGGGTAAATCGCTTACCTGCGGGGCTATCTCTATCTTGGTTGGCTTCATCTTTGGCGCGTAGCGGCATCGGGATGTTGCCACTCTCTACATTTGCTCGTACCGAAAAGGGCTTTGAAACGGGCCGGGCAACCTTCCGCCTGACGCTGGGGGGCAAAGATAATGCCGATGTATTGCTCGGTAAAACCCGTCGTTTGTTAATTGATCTCAATCGCCTGATTGCCGAAGAAGACGCGCGTTATAACCGCAAGCAAGTGATCTTCAAGGTTTCTGCGCGCGGTCGCAGCCGTTCACTCGATCTTTCACGAGCATGGGAAGCCTTTGGGAAACGCCTGTTCCAAACTTGCGAAAATAGCCGCTCGTCTCAGCGGTTGATGACCCTGCGCCCGTTAGATACCCAACAGTTGCAAAGGGAGTTTTTGCAATCGTATATTCCCGAACGTCTGGACGTGTTCGGGAACCGTTTATTGGATCGTGTGGCAATCTATGACGAACTAATGCGTAAAGCAAGTGATAGTGGCCGGTGGCTGGTCGAGCGTCTGGAGCGGGAATTTATGAAAGATTCGCTTCAGCGGCGGCAAGAACAATTCAGGTTGCGTACCTATGATCGCACTGTTCACCCTACGCAATCCTATTCGTTACAGGCTGAAATGGCGCTGGATGCGGTCGTCAACGCCCTGATCGCCGGGAGGCCGATCACAAATGCACAGATTGAACAAGCCGCACAGGAATTGCTCAAGGAATATATCGGGCTGAACGTAGCTATTAACTCGCAGCAAGAAGTAGATGAAATCTTGCTCGATCTCAACACGCTGATTGTCGGCGAAGAATTTGCCGGGTTGTTTTCCGATGTGGCTTTGTCCCCATTCTTGTCATTTTGGAGCGATTGGGATGGCAGCAACCGTCCATCTGGGCAAGGACATCGCCTGGTGTCGGCCGTCGTCATGGAAAATGTGCGCCGCATGATGCGCATCCTGAATACGCTGCAACAGGCCGATCCACATGTGCGGATCAAACCCGCACTAAAAGCCGAACTTGCCGATTTGTCACAACATAACCAGCGTTTTACCAGGCTCCTAAACGAAATTACAACCCTGACGCATCAATTGGAACAGCGTTATCGTGGTATTTTGCCGTTTTCGGTGGAATCAACAACCTTGCAGCGCTGGGCAACGCGTCTGCATCTCCGCCGCGATCCGGCGCGTGTACTTTGGCAGCATAATGACCGTTACGAGCATAAAATGTTTGAACTGCGCCAGCAGCGCCGCGAAACAATGGAGTTTTATTTTTCACTCAATAAAGCGCTGCGCAAGCAGTTATACGCCCTGATCCCTGAAATTCAGAACAACCGTGCCGCGGAACCGTTGCTCCGTGAAGTGTTGGGCTATCGCGATATTTTGCAGCGCATGGTACTGACGCCGCGCATCAATCAGGGGTTGATTACGGCGCGCGATCCGTTTGCTATTGATACCACGGCCTATAATATCTACGAAATCAATACCATCGCCGGGAAATACGGCAACCCTGGGATGACGCTGGGATTGCAAATCAGTTTGTCGTCAAAGCCAGAAGCGTTAATTTCGCTTGACCGCAAGATGCGCATTCAAGCCGAACAAATGCGCCGCGATCTTTCCCCAGCGGAGCTTCCGCCCGTTTGGTTGATCCCTTTATTTGAAGATATTGATACGGTCAGCAATATTCGCTCGTATCTCGACCGGGTGTGGGACTATGCGACCCAGAGCCGACATACGGGGCAGGCATCACAAGCGCGCTTTAAAGAAATTATTTCTGAAGTTTTCATTGCGGGTTCGGATTTAAGTCAGCAGGTCAGCCAGGCCAATGCCGCGCATTTATATCGTCAGGCCAAGTACGATACACATTCATGGCTGGCCGAACACGGCGTAGTAGATGCGGTGCGCATCAAATTGGGCAGTGGTGAGTCAATGCAGCGTCAGGGCGGCTATTATTCAAGTGTTGCCGGTAAACTTGCTTTTGGCAATACTGAAAATGATCGCCGTCGTTTTGCGGCAAATTTACCTGCAGCAGCACGTAAAAGCACGGCGTATGCCGTTACGCCGTTGCAGGGCGTTTTCCTGGGCGGTGATTTACGCACGTATCAGAGCAATATCTCTGAGCATCTACGTTTTTTGCGGGTGCGCGATTTTGTCGGTTTGCAATATCACATTCGGGAAGCACAGCACCGTCACCGTGAAAATTTGATCCGCGCCGCGGAAACGATTGCGGAAAGCCGCCTGGGAGCGCAAAGCCGTAGCTTGCACGAGTTGGAACGTCTGACCATTGGGATGAGGGAAGCCCTGATGGAAGGTTTCCTGACAGAATTAACAGAGAATTTCCGCCATATCTCTTACGGCCGCGATGAGGACGTGATTGGGATTCACGTCATTTCATATTTCATCGGCCGTTCCATGCCGCAACTGCGCGACCGTCCGACTTCCAGAAGAAAATCCGGAACGGGGACAGATCGCGGACAGCAGATTTTGGCAAATATCGCCGAGATCATCCCCTTGGCGAAAAAAGGCAGTTTGTTGCGCGCCATTTCGCATAATAAATCGCAAACCGTTGTGCTGGGCATCAACCAACTCACCACCGGCCTATTTCGCTCATTAGAACGCTTTGCTCGCAAGAACTTTGCCGAAGCCGAGCGTGAGCGCATGGTTGCTGAACGGTTGTTGCCTTATTTGCCGGTTTACGAAATTTTGAATACCCTGCGCATTTACCAGGACTGGCGTGGTGAGTACCTTAGTCATATTGAAACTGCTTTCCCAGCGGGCAATTCGGCTTTTGTGGCGTTGCGTGAAGATAGCGATGCAATGAATCACTATTTACCCTTGTTCCAACAGGAACTTTTGCGACGGCACGGCGTAGATGTCAACGATTTCTTTGTCAATGATGTCTTTATTCCGCATCTGCTGCCCACCCTGCGACCCGACCTGGCAGTGCTATTGCAGGAAAATCTCTTCAATACTGATCTGGACACCTTCATGCAGCCCATCTCCGGGCGCGTTTCGGATACATGGCAGGCTGAAGTGGCCCAATTGCTCGATCAACCTACGCAGATTGCACACTGGCGTTCGATGATTTGGGATGTGATGGGCGAATCGATCTATCAATGGGTGCAAAGCTTTGCGGAATTGGCGACCGCGTTGTATGCCTTCTCAACATCACGAGCATTGGATGCGCCCCTTATGTTGGCGCGTGACACCAAACTTTCTCCAGCCCTGGCAGGATTCTTCCGCACAGCGCGCGCCGACGACGACATGCGCCACTTCCTGATTGGCGCTATTGAATACTTGAGTTCATTCACCGAAGGGGATATCGAAGTACCCGTCAGCATCATCCGGGCGATGAACGATGTTGAACGCATCGCCCAGATTGAAGAGAGCGCCCTCCCCCCAGAGAAGCAAGATATGGTGCGCTACTGCACGCTTCAAATTGCCCGACTGGCTGGCGAGAATGGCTAATTGTAAAAAACAGTGAAGCCGCCGCAAACAATTTGGGGGTGGGGTTAGGGGTGGGGGCTACTCAAAATTAAATCGCCACGCCGCCAGCCCAAAACACATCCCAGCGAAGCCCAACAAGACGGTTGCAGGCAACAGCACCGATTCCAGCCCCAGGCCGCGCATAATAATATTCTGAAAGCCATCCAGCGCCCAGGCAACGGGGGTGAAATGCCCGATAGTTTGGAAGGCTTCACTGGTGAACTCTAACGGAACCCAGGCGCCGCCCAACCCGGAAAGAATGAACATGGGGATCAGCGAGTAAACCACCGCCTGCTCGGGCGTTTTGGCGATAGTGCCGATCAACAACCCCATGCTGGCGGCAAACAGCGTGGTAGCCAGCGTGACGAGCAATGTGGCCAGGGGAGCTTTGAAGTAGGGAACATCCAGAAAAATTTGTGCAAAACTAATCAGTATCGCAAATTGAGCAAAGATCATCATAAACATGGCGAGAAAATGCCCCAGCAAAATCTCGGTTTTAGAGATGGCCGTAGTTAGCAAGCGTTGCAGCGCGCCCGATTTTCGTTCCAGCACTAAAACTTCGGCAGCACCGATCAGCCCGGCGATGGCGAATTGCACCATCATGCCCGGTGATGAATGCGTGAAGGCGTTTTCGGATTCGGCTTGGTCAGTTGGTGTGCTAGGCTGCGTGGCAATTACCGAGAAGGGAGGCTGCTCCCATTGTGCCAGCGCCTGCTCGAAACTTTGCTTGAAAAACATTAGCCGTTGAGAATCATTTTCGAATACGGCGGCCTGATTCTGAACGCTGGCGCTGAATTCGGCGGCCTGGATGGCAGCCATGAGACGATTGACCGCGGTCTGAATCCCATTTTGAGCAGTAATCCCGCCGGTGGTCTCGGTTTTTAGGATGGTCGTCAGGTGGATTTTTTCCCCCGCTGTGAGGGTTTCACTGTACCCGCTTGGAATGATGATCGCCGCGGCGAGTTCGTCATCTGTGACCATTATTTCGATTTCTGCAAGGGTGGCATCATCAATACCAATGGGGCGGATTTCCGATGACGTATCGAGCAGGTCGATCAGCGCCTGACTGATAAATTGTTGGTCGTTATCGATGATGCCGACCGGCAGGCGCGGGTCGCTTTCTGATTCGCCGCCGCCAAAACCGCCAAAGGCAAAGCCGAACACCAGCGTAAAGAGCATGGGCATGATTAACAGGAACAGGAAAGATTTCCAGTCCCGAAAAATTTGAAGCAAGTCCTTGAGAGCGAGATATAAAATACGCATGGTGTACTCCTAGCTGTAACGGTTGCGGAAACGGATACTTCCGATGAAGAAAAATACAACAGCCCAGATCAGCAGCACCAGGATATTGGGCAGTACGGCTGCAAGGGAGCTGCCGTTCATCAGGTTTTGCAAGCCATCCACGGCCCAACCCTGGGGCGTACACAGCGAAACGATTTTGATGAAGGCGGGTGGATTGGGAATTCCCAGTACGAAAATCGGCATCATGCCCGCCATGCCGGTGATGGTTACTAACCCGCCGAGCATGAACCCGGCCTGACGTTCGCTTTTCATCCATGAGATCAGGAAAACGCCAAAGGCCGAAGCCGCCAGCGTAATGCCCGCGCACAGCAAAATGACCGAGAGAAGATCGCCCCATTGAATCTTGAAGATCAGATAGCCGGAGAGCAATAAAACCGTGAATTGCACGGCAATTGTCAGGAGCGTGGCTAGAAATTTTCCGCTCAAGATGGTGGTTGTGGGGGTCGGTGTGACGAACAGACGTTGCAGTGTGCCGCGTTCTTCTTCGCGCAGAATCGATTGGGTTGTGCTGGGGCCGGTAAAGAAGACGTAGAAGATCGTCATACCAGTCATCAACATGGCAATCATGCTAACCGACTGCGTATCGGTAGCAGTTTCACTTTGCGGGGCACGAATTTCGAGATAGGCGTCGAGATTGTTGGTTGCTGAATTTTCATGGGCGGCTGCGCTCTCGAAATATTGCCCGATGAGTGCCTGGATTTGGGCTTCATCCACCCCGCCGTTGGTCCGCGCATACTGCTCGATGGCGACGTTCAGGCCGATTTTGGAAGCCGAGAAATTATCCAGCATTTGGCTGACGATGCCGCGGATGATCGCCGGGCCAACCGTCAGCGCCGGGTCCTGATAGATTTCAACCTCCGCGCTGCCACTGGCGGCCATGTAGGTGTCCGTTAAATCGGCGGGCAGGATAATAGCCAGGCCGGCTTCTTGCGCATCTACCGCGGCGCGGGCAGCCTGGGGATCATTCATGTGGGCAATTTGCAGCAGATCAGTAAAATTCTCCGACTCCAGCAGCATGGTTAGCAGGCCGCCCATCGACGAAACTGAATTTCCTTCTGGCGCGCCTATTTCGGCAAAACCCCCAAAGTTGCCGCGATCCTGATTAACCAGAATCACCTGCGTAATCGGCAGTACGAAGGCCTCATCTTCCGCATTGGCATTGCCAAACATCAGCGAGAACATGGCCGTCATCAGCAGGGGTACGCCGAACATAAATAAAATCGCGATCAGGCTGCGAAAGGATTGAGTCATATCTTTGAGGGCGATATCGAGCACTTTTATCATTGAGAATCTCCTTGTATCGCGTCAGTCTCTCAACGCCCTGCCCGTTAGATGTAGAAACATTGTCTCCAGATTGGGCTCCTGAACTTCCACGGATGTGATGCGCACATTGGCTTTTGCTGCGGTTTCAAACAGTAATGGGAGTACCGTATTCGAATCATCCACCAGCAGGTGCAGTTGCCCATTTTCGGGGGCGATATTCTCCACACCAGGAATGCGCTGCCAGGCATCCATGACGCGGGCGGCTTCGGCGTTGATCGACAGTTCAATGCGATCCAATTCGCCCACAATCCGCACTAACTCGTCATGCGTGCCGCTGGCGATAATCTCGCCGTGATCCATGATGGCAATATGGTCCGAAAGCTCCTGGGCTTCTTCCATATAGTGGGTGGTGTAGAGTACGGTCATGCCCAGGCGGTTGAGTTCCAGCACCGATTCGAGAATATTGCGGCGGCTTTGGGGGTCAATGCCCACGGTCGGTTCGTCCATGATCACAATATCGGGTTTGTGCAGCAGGGCAATGCCAATATTCAGGCGGCGCTTCATCCCGCCAGAGAACTTCTCGACGCGGCTTTTTTGGCGATCCGTCAAGCCGATGATCTCAAGGATTTCATCCACGCGTTGCTTGAGCGCCGTACCGCGCAGACCGTACATCTTGCCCCAAAAGAGCAGATTTTCGCGCGCCGTCAGATCGCCGTAGAGAGCAATTTCCTGCGGCACAACGCCGATCAACGCTTTGGCGGCCTGCGGATTTTTGGTGATCGAATTTCCCAGGATCGTCGCGTCGCCCCGGGTGGGTTTGAGCAGCCCGGAGATCATCGAGATTGTAGTGCTTTTTCCGGCTCCGTTGGGGCCTAGTAAACTAAAAACTTCCCCTCGTTGGATTTCAAGTTCTACACCCTTGACGGCATAGACTTCACCGAAATCTTTGTGAAGGTCGTGGGTGTGGATGGCGATGGACTTGGTCATGATGACTCCTTTTATGGCTGCGCCGAGTTTCATTGCTACTTTCTCTAATTTCTCTGTGTGCTCCGTGCTGCCTTGGCGTATATAAATAGTTTAGCGCAGCGATTGCATTCCGACATCGGACGTTTCTATTCTTTCAGCCTGTCTTTTCGTACAATGTACGCCTGTACAATAGCCCGACAGCCAGGATAGTGTACAATTCCATTACTATGAAACGCGCCCAACTGCTCGACCAATTCCGTGCCAGCTTGTCTGCCGCACCCCCTGATGAATACCAGCAAGCCATGCGAGAAGTCCGCCCCTTTTATTGGTTTTTGCTTGGGGGAATCATCATCCAATATATCTTCACGGTGTATTATTCTCCCGAATTGCATAAACCCGGGCGATTGGCGCTTTTCACAGGTTTGATGCTTTTGCACGGCATTTTACACTGGCTTTCCCCACATCTCACCTACAAAGTAGTGCTCACGCTGCCCTATGTACTTATTCAAAGCGGCATTGCTTTCGCATTGGTGCTTGTTGCCGATAGTATTGGTTTATCCTATGGTTTATTTGCCCCGTTGTTGGGTGAAATCTTGGGTATGTTCCGGCGTTCAAAACAATCTATTTTATATGGCCTGATCTTTTTACTGGCTTCTTTTTTGAGCTATCTGATTGTGAATAACATGACGCAGGCCTGGGAATGGATGGTCACCGCGCTGCCGATTGCTGTTTTTGTCTGGTTATATGTATTCATGTTTACCGGGCAGGTTCAGGCACGCGAGCAGGCACAAACTTTATTGACCGAGTTGGAAGAAGCTCATCAGCGGCTTGCCGAATACGCGGCACAGGTCGAATCGCTTACCCTCACCACCGAGCGCCAGCGCATGGCCCGCGAATTACACGATACCCTCGCCCAGGGGTTGGCGGGCCTGATTTTGCAGCTTGAAGCCGCCGATTCGCATTTGGACCGCGGGCGCGCCGAAAAAGCGCATGACATTGTACAGCAGGCCATGAGCCGGGCGCGCATCACGCTCACCGATGCCCGGGGGGCAATTGATAATTTGCGCGCCACCCAAAACCCCGCCGATCTTGGCCAGGCTGTGCGAGAAGAAATCGAGCGTTTCACCGCTTCCACGAATATCGATTGCTCACTGGAACTTTGTGAGCCTGACGCACTCTCACCACAAACTGCTGAAAACGCGCGGCGTGCCATTTCCGAAGGGCTGACCAATATTGCCCGTCATGCCGCGGCCACGCATGTAGAAGTCACCCTGACTTGTGACGAGCAGCATTTGGATATTTTAATTCGCGATAATGGGGCTGGATTCAATCCCGAAGATGCGCTTGGTCAAGCGGGGCATTACGGCCTGTTGGGGATGCGTGAACGGGCGCGGATTTCGGGAGGCGTGTTGAACATTGAGAGTTTCCCAGCCCGGGGGACAACCCTGCGACTCACATTACCCCTGAGACCTGCCGATGACTGAAGCCATCCGCATATTAATTGCCGACGACCATCTGATTGTACGCGAGGGCCTGCGCCTGATCCTGGAAACCGAAGACGGCTTCGAGTTGGTCGGTGAGGCCAGTGATGGTGCCCAGGCCGTAGAATTGGCCGCCGAACTGCGACCCGATGTGATTCTGATGGATTTGCGTATGCCCCGCATGGATGGCCTGACTGCTATCGAAATTTTGCACCGGCAGCAGCTCCAGATTGCGATTGTGATCCTGACGACCTTCAAGGAAGATGACCTCATGCGCCGCGGACTGAAAGCTGGCGCGCGCGGTTATTTGCTCAAAGACACCGACCGCCAAACTCTCTTCAACACCATCCGGGCGGCGGCGCGCGGCGAAACCCTATTACAACCAGAGATTTTGGAGCAATTGCTTTCCCCGCCCAAAGCTCCCGCCCAACAGCCACCCGTTGCGGATATGAATGATCTAACCGACCGCGAATTGGAAGTACTCAACGCGGTGGCGCGGGGCGATCGCAGCAAGGAAATTGCCTATGCTTTGGGGATTACCGAGCGCACCGTCAAGGCGCACCTATCCAATATTTATAGCAAATTGGGGGTTGATTCCCGCGCTGCCGCCGTATCCGCAGCCATGCAACGCGGGATCTTGGGGCGTGAATGAAGAATTAAAAGGTCATAAAAGATCAAAAAACAAGAAATAGTGTAGTCGTCAGTTGAAGTTTGAACCGTATAGGCAACCTTGTCATTCCGAGCGTAGCGAGCGCAGCGAGGAATCTCCTTTACGATTACTCTTTTACGATGGTTCTTTGGGCAATCATCCATAAAACCAAAAGGATCGCGCTGCCAATTAAAAATGGCGCCGACGACCCCATCCACTCGAAGAATGCGCCCATGACCAGCGGCGTGATAGCATTGGCTCCGCTGAGAAAGGCCGCCGAGATCCCCAGCGTGCCGCCGATTTCATTCGGGGCAACATGCTGTGTAATCATGCTATTGATGGATGGCTGTAAAATACCACCACCAATCGCTGCCGGAATCATTGCCGCGCCCAGCCAGACCAACCCGATCCAGCCTGTGTTAGTGTCATCAGGGAGGTCAATTTGAATATCTTCTACAGGCGGCGTTTCACCCGGATGTGCGACTTCCCCACTGAGTTCGGCGGTTACATCAGCGCGGGAATACCAGGGCACAGGCCGAGCGGGGGTCAGCGCGGCAAATAATAACCCGATCCCGAGCGCCAGCAATCCCATCCGCACCAGCCAACGGTCGCCAAATTTGCGGCTCCACTTGCCGACAAAATAACCTTGCACGGCCACAACGATGATCCCCACATACACAAATAACCCGGCATTGCTGGAGGCGTTCATGCCCAGGCGGTTGAGTGTAAAGAGCGAAAGCAGTTGTTCGAAACCGCCAAAGGCGAATTGTTGGAAAAACATCAAGGCTAGCAGCAGGCCGATTTGCGGTTTTTTCAGAGCATTGAGCATGGCCTTTAAACCGACACCGGTTTTGGCGTCCTTTTGCCCGCGTTTTTCCGGAGGATACGATTCTTCCAACCAGAAGTAGGTCAGCAAGATGGAAATCAACGAAAACCCCGCGGCCACATAAGCTACGAGATGGTAGTTATTATCGCTGAACGCCAGGGTTAAAAAGGCGATGATTGGCCCTACGATAAATCCCAACCCAAAGGCGGCGCCGATCAGCCCCAGACCCTGGGTGCGCGTTTTTTCGGTGGTGTTGTCTGTGATGACGGCTTGTGCGGTGGCGATATTGGCGCCCGAGATGCCATCGATAATCCGGGAGATAAACAGCAGCCAGAGCGTGTTGGCAATACCCAACACGATGAAGCCGATCAATGTGCCGATCTGGCTGACAATCAGCACCGGGCGGCGGCCAAAGCGGTCGGAGAGACGGCCCAACAGCGGCGCGCCGAGAAACTGCATCACCGGGTAGGCTGCTCCCAGCGCCCCAATCACAAAAGCATTGGCGCCGTACGAAGCCGCGTAAAGCGGCAATAGGGGGATGATAATCGTCAAGCCCAGCAGGTCGATCAGTACAATGACGAAAACGGGCAGGATTTTCTTGAAATCCAGTTTTTCTTCGGGGCTGGCAGTAGCTGCGTTTTTGGTATGCGTTTCCATATTTTTTATTTTTCCATCCAGATGGTTACGGGGCCGTCGTTGTGAATTTCGACCAGCATGTGTGCGCCGAACTCGCCGGTTTGGGTCGGAACGCCCTCGGCAGTGAGACGCTCGACGAAGCGCGCCACCAACGGGTGCGCGTCCTCGGGGCGGGCTGCATCTGTGAAGGATGGCCTGCGCCCTTTGCGGGTATCCGCATAGAGCGTAAACTGAGAGATGACCAACGCTTCCCCACCCATTTCCAGGATCGAGCGGTTCAGCTTTCCATCTTCATCTTCAAAGATGCGCAAATTGGCAATTTTCCGGGTGAGATAGTTTATCTGTTCATCCCCATCATCCGGACTGATGCCCAACAAGAGCACCAGTCCAGATTTGATTTCAGCAATCACGCGCCCCTCCACAGACACCCGTCCGTGATTGACGCGCTGCAATAAAACTCGCATGGTCCGTTCCTAATATTTTTTGCAGATTAACGGATACTGACTACGGGTTGCCGCCGGTTGCTTTCCACTCCAGCGCTTTGAGTTTCAATTTCATGATCTGGGCTTCGATCATGCCATCCACCAGGCTTGGATCAACCTTCAGGCCGTGTTCTGCGAGATATTTTGCGGCTATATCTGTGGCATAGTCTTTCTTCGAGAGCGCTGCGCCGGTGGCGATATCAATGGCCGCATTCTTGGCGCCGCTTTGTTCGGCAGCCAGCACCGCCGTCTCAACGGCTTTGTCAATTAACGCGCTGCGAGTTTCGGGGGTATCCACCGGTGGAGCATAGTTTGAGAATTGTGAATTGACCTCAGATTCGATCAGCGTAGCAATTTCGTCCACCTCAATCTCCACACCGGCGCGGTCTAAATAGCGTTGTACTGCATCAATGGCGTATTGTTTCTTCTCCGAGCCACTTTTGAGAATGCCGGAAAAACCAGCCTGTTCGGCGGCTTTCACAGCCAGGGTAATGCCCTTTTCGATCAGCGATAAGTGCTCATCGGAGAGATTTTGCCGGATCATGGCGGTTCTTTCGCGCGTCCACTGGAATGCAGCCGCAACCAGAATGGGAATGGCAATAACGAGCAGCGCCTGGGCTAAAATCGTGAGAAAGTTGGTAAAAGGTTCCATCTGTGCCTCCAATTTGGGAAGTAAATAGGGAGAGAAAATTTTATGGCAGGCCGATCGCCTCTTTCACTTCGGCAATGGTTTGTTGGGCAATCTTTCGCGCACGCTGACCGCCATCCAGCAGAACCTCCCAAACCTGATCGGGAGTCTGGTCAAGTTCGGCCCTGCGAGTGCGGAAAGGCTCCAGATGTTCGTTTAGATTTTTGGCGAAAATCTTTTTGCAATCCACGCAGCCAATTCCAGCCTGACGGCACTCGGTATTGATCATCTGCACGTCTTCATCGGTAGAGAAAATTTTGTGCATGGTGAAAACATTGCATATATCCGGGTTGCCGGGGTCAGTGCGGCGCGCCCGTTGCGGATCGGTGACCATTTGCATGACGCGTTTTTGTGTTTCTTCGGGGGTGGCCGCCAACTCGATATGGTTATCGAGACTCTTGCTCATCTTGTTCAGGCCGTCAATGCCCATGACCTTGGGGATTTGGGTAGCCTTCATTTGCGGCTCAACCAGCACCTTCGTCTGGTAACGGTAATTGAACGAGCGCACGACCTCGCGCGTGAACTCGATATGGGGGGCTTGATCAATCCCCACGGGGACAGCCACCGCTTTGTATAATGCAATATCTGCGGCCATTAAAACCGGATACCCAACCAGCCCATAGTTGATATTATGCGGCTGCTGGCGGATTTTCTCCTTGAAGGTGGGTAGATCGGTCAACTTGCCCAGGGGTGTGACCATTGAAAAGAATGTACTCAGTTCAACGACTTCGGGGATATGCGATTGCACAAAGATCATGCTCTTTTCTGGCGACAGCCCTGCGGCCAGCCAGTCGAGCGCCATTTCGTAGGTATTCTGCTTCAGATTTTGAGTGGTTTCGACTGTTGTTAGCGCGTGAATATCCACAATGCAGTAGATGGCTTCTTCATATAAATCTTGCAGGGCGACATAATTCTTGATCGCGCCAAGATAATTCCCCAAATGCTGTCGTCCCGTTGGGCGCGCGCCAGAAAATACGCGCCCTTTGTGTTTCTTTGCTGCTGTCATTCAAACTCCTTAATCAGATTTTTGTGTACAACTCATGAGGGATGCCGAAAAATGCGAAATAGCCTGAGTAGTATATTTCTATTTAATCATTGCGATAATTTCATCCGGATCGGTGTGCCGTCCGTTTTTTAGTTTCGAGAAAATCAAACGTCCATCTACGCTGACCTCAAATTTCCCCGAATCGGACGGCACAAGCGTAATCGCCTGAATATCCGCTTCAAATTGTCGCAAGAGCGCGGCCATCAGACTGATGGCTCTGGGTGTATATTGTCAAACGGCGCAATAGATAATTTTGATTTCCATTTGGACGAGTAGACTCACTGGGTTTATCGATTGGGAACGAACAAGTGCGCTTGAGTATATCATAAGCGCTCTCTAATTCGGAGGGGTTTAATCCAGTATCCGGGGCGCATAAGGTCTTTATACCAGTGGGAAACCCGAGTGCCGATAAAAAAAGAAGTGCGCAGGGGTCTTGGCCTGCACACTTCAAAATATCGATCTTTTCGGAGCGGAAGCTGCGGTTACTTCTTATGCCGGTAAAAATCTACATCGGCGACCAGCGGCGTATTTTCCAAAATCAGATCGGCGGCTTTCTCCGCCAGCATCATTGTAGGGGCGTAGTTGTTGGCATTGGGCACGTAAGGCAGCACCGAAGAATCCACCACGCGTAACCCCTCCACGCCATGCACGCGCATCGTATTCGGGTCTACCACCGCCATCGCGTCCGTACCCATTTTGCAGGTACAGGAGGGGTGATAAGCCGTCTCGCCATCGCGGCCGACCCAGGCCAGAATCTCTTCATCCGTTTTCACCGATGGGCCGGGGGAAACTTCGCCGGCGTTATAAGGCTCGAAAGCAGGCTGGTTGAGAATATTACGCGCTACATGAATGGCTTCAACCCACTCGCGCCGATCCTGATCTGTAGAAAGATAATTGAACCGCAACGCTGGATACTCGGTTGGGTCTGTCGATTTGATCTTGATCGAGCCGCGCGCATCCGAATACATGGGGCCCACATGCACCTGATACCCGTGTCCGCCGCTGGGCGATGTGCCATCATAACGGATCGCCACCGGCAAGAAGTGGAACATCAAATTGGGATACTCCACAGCTTCATTGCTGCGCGCAAATCCACCGCCTTCAAAGTGGTTGCTGGCCGCCGGGCCTTTCTTGAAAAGCAGCCATTGCAAACCCACCCAGGGTTTGTTATACCACTTCAGCGCCGGATACACCGAAACGGGCTGTTTGCAGGAAAACTGCACATATACTTCCAAGTGATCCTGTAAATTTTCGCCCACGCCCGGTAGATCATGCACGACTGGAATTCCCAGAGCTGCCAACTCGGCGGCATTGCCCACCCCGGAGAGTTGCAGCAGTTGCGGCGAATTGATTGCCCCGCCGCTGAGAATAATATCTTTCCCGTAGATTTTTTCGGATTTCTTGCCCCGTGTGGATACCTCCACCCCGACGGCACGTTTACCCTCAAAGAGAATCCTGGTCACCAGGGTGCGCGTGCGCACCTCCAGGTTGGGGCGATCCATAACGGGGTGCAAATAGGTCCGCGAGGCGCTCATGCGGCGTCCCTTGCGGATATTGCGGTCAAAGGGTGCAAAGCCTTCCTGTTTATACCCGTTGACATCATCGGTCAGCGGATACCCGGCCTGTTGCACAGCTTCGAAGAAAGCCGTAAAGAGCGGGTTGGTCGCCGGGCCGCGTTCCAGCACCAATGGGCCATCGAAACCGCGGAATTTCTCATCGCCCCCAGCCAGCGAATTTTCCATGCGCTGGAAATAAGGCAAACAATGGGCATAGTCCCACCCCTCCATACCCGGATCAGCTGCCCAGCGTTCGTAATCCATCGGGTTGGCGCGCTGGAAGATCATCCCGTTAATGCTGCTGGATCCCCCCAGAATTTTGCCGCGTCCCTGATAAATGCGCCGGTTGTGCATAAACGGTTCCGGCTCCGATTCGTAACACCAGTCGTAATGCTTGCTGCCGATGGGGTAGGTCAGCGCTGCGGGCATCTGAATAAAAAGATCCCACCAGGAATCAGGGCGTCCGGCCTCCAATACCAGTACAGCGTTGTTTTTGTCTGCACTCAGGCGATTGGCTAAAACACACCCCGCCGAACCACCGCCGACAATAATGGTGTCATATTGCTTCGAATTTGTCATTTGTGCCTGCCTCTCTTTATTCTGCTTTGCAGAATACCCCGCAGATCGTTGCGTGGGTTCCGTGATGTAGCAAAACCCGCCTCGAAGGGGGAAATTCCTACCCCCGCTGAGGAATTACGGAATTTTCAGGGTTTTGCCTCTTCATGAGTAAGGCTTTCACCGCGTGGGAATTTTCAGCGGATTGCATAAGCCTACTAGAATTGACAACTATACCGTCCAGATGGTATAGTGTCTATTGTAGACGCAATTATTTAGTTAAGTCAATGCCCATATCGTAGAAAATTTCACAAACTATTGGGGTTTTCGTGGAATTCTTTTAGCGATTTCCTATAGTTTAGCGGTGAAAGCTGTTATGATTATGGAAAATATCGCTAAAAATATATTCCAGATCGGCAGAAGTTGATTGGAGTTACTTGTGCGTAGAAACCGGACCGCATCTCAGACCCGCCGGAAAATTTTCAAGGCTTGCAGCCGTATCTTGCAACACGAAGGTCTTGCAAACTTGACGCTGGAAGCTGTCGCTGATGAGGCCGGTTTGAGCAAAGGGGGCTTGCTGTACCATTTCCCCACAAAGACCGCCCTTGTCGAAGGACTTTTTGAATACCATAATAATGAATTTGAAGAACGTTTACAAGAATTAGCCGAACAAGAAGGCGACAAACCCGGGGCCTGGCTGCGCGCCTATGCCAAAGCCTCGATTGAGCAAATGTCCGATCCCGATAATGTCAGCCTGTATGCCAGCCTGTTTGCTGCCGAAGAACGCTATGCCAGCGCCCACAGGCTTATGCGTGATAAATATATTTCCTGGCAAAAGCGCATCGACGCCTGCCGCCTGGATTCGGATTGGGCAATGTTGGTGCGCTTTGCTGTCGATGGCCTGTGGTTTGCCGAAATGCACCGCTATGCGCCGCCGGATGTTGAACGGCGCGACAAAATTGTTGCCATGATTCTCGATTTAACCCATAAGGAAAATATTCCCGATTAGTATCACAACTTTCGTACCTGCAAACCTGATTGAATGATAAATCGTGACTCCCCACCTTTTTTTCGGAATTCTCTCTGTGAAGGCGCCTGTACCCCTACAGGGGTGTTAGCCTGAGCCGTTACGAATTAGGATTACCAGCTTATGAGCACTGTTCAACTTCGTAATATTTGGAAAATCTTTGGCCCGAATCCAAAATATGTGTACGATACAATGGATCAGGCTGCCTCGCGCAGCGAGATACTCAGCCAAACCGGGCATGTTGTCGCTGTGCGCGATGTTTCGCTGGAGGTTGCCAGGGGCGAAATTTTTGTTGTTATGGGGTTGTCGGGCAGCGGCAAATCGACTTTGGTGCGCTGCCTCTCGCGTCTGATCGAGCCAACCGTGGGCCAGGTGCTGATCGACGATGTGGATGTCACCGCCATGAACGCGGACGACCTGCGCCAGTTGCGGCGGCATACGGTCAGCATGGTCTTTCAGCGTTTTGGTCTGTTTCCGCACCGGCGGGTGGTGGATAATGTGGCCTACGGGCTTGAAGTGCGTGGAATGGCTGTCAGTGAGCGGCGCTTGAAAGCCTATGAGATTTTGCAACTTGTCGGGCTGGATGGCTGGGAAGATCGTTATCCGCACGAACTCAGCGGGGGGATGCAGCAAAGGGTGGGGTTGGCGCGCGCCCTGGCGGTGGACCCTGAAATTATGCTGTGTGACGAACCCTTTAGCGCCCTCGATCCGTTGATTCGCCGCGATATGCAAGATGAACTCCTCAACTTGCAGCAAGAACTCCACAAAACGATTCTGTTCATCACGCATGATTTTCATGAAGCCATTAAATTGGGCGACCGGATTGCGATTATGAAAGACGGCGCTATCGTTCAGGTGGGCACCGCGCAGCAAATTGTGGCTCATCCTGTGGATGAATATGTGCGCGAGTTTACTCAAGATGTGCCGCGCACGAAAGTACTCACCGCCGAAACGATTATGCTGTCGCATGATGGCAAAAATGCCCTTTCTGGCGAGGCGGTTTTATACAATACCACCATTGAAGCCTTAATCCCGCGCATCAGCGCCACGGATGCACTTTTCCCGGTGGTCAATGCTGCCGACGAAATCATCGGTGTGCTGGATCGGCACACGGTGTTGATGGCTCTGGCAGAGTCCTGATTATGGCGCAAACAACGCTCTCGCAGCACAATCGATTGCCAGCACGTCTTCACTCACTCCTGAGTTGGGGTTTGTTCGCTGGGGGGATTGTGGTTTTGTTGTTGCTGAGTCAAAAACTCAGCGCACTGGATATTTTCCCCGAACACTGGAATTTCGGTCTGCGTGAGGTGCTCAATGAGTTCAAGCGTTGGGTGGTTGTCAATCGCAATAGCCACTGGATGTTTGCATTTTTCTTTGAACCGTTGAGCGCAGTGATCGATTTCACCCTGCGCCGCATTGAAAATTTTCTTTTATGGCTGCCCTGGCCGGTAGTGATTTTCGCCGTTTTCATTTTTGCCGAGCGTATTCGTGGTTTACGCTTGGCATTCCTCATGGTGGCCTGCCTGTTGCCGATGGGCATGTTCGGTTTGTGGGAAGAGAGCCTGCAAACGCTGGCGCTGATGGTCACGGCAGTCATCTTCTCTTTGGCGTTAGGAATTCCTTTGGGAATTTGGTCGGCGCGCAACGATCTGGTGGAGAAAATTTTTCGCCCCATTCTGGATGCCATGCAAACCATGCCAGCGTTTGTTTATCTCATTCCGGTGTTGCTGTTCTTCGGGGTGGCGCGCGTGCCCAGTATTATCGCCACCGTTATTTATGCGCTGCCCCCCGCGATCCGCCTCACCAGCCTCGGGCTGCGTTCGGTATCTGATGAGATGATTGAGGCCGCCGATGCTTTCGGTTCCACTGAAAAACAAGTGCTGCGCAAGGTCCAACTCCCTCTGGCGTTGCCCACAATTATGGTCGGCGTGAATCAAACAATCATGATGGCATTGAGTATTGTGGTGATCGCGGCGTTGATTGGCGCGGGTGGCTTGGGCGAAGTTGTGCTGAAAGCGTTGCGCCGCCTGCGGGTGGGTTCGGCATTGGAAGCCGGATTGGCGATTGTCTTTATGGCTGTGCTGCTCGACCGCCTGAGCGCGGCTCTGGCGCAAATTGAACGCCACAGCGTAGAGCAGTTCCGCGGTTTTCGCTTGTTTAGCGAAAAATTACGCGGGAACAAACTTGTTGTATGGATCGAAGCAGGTATTCAACGAGTATATGCGCTGGGTGCTGCGGTGGCGGCGAGTTTGGAAAAACGCCTGGAAAAAACCTTTGGCCCGAAAGTCCGTTGGCTGTCTGGCCGCGCCGAATGGATCACTATTCTGTTTTTCTTTGTGTTGGCAACCGCGCTCTTTTTGTTGGCGGGAGTGCAGTCTTTTCCCAAAGCGTTGCATTTTGATATTAGTCAGCCCGTTGATGCGATGGTGCAGTGGATGCAGGTTAATTTGTATAATATTGGTGATTCCGGCATTGGCACCGGCCCGTTGCGCGATTTTCTAATTATCTATGTTTTCAAGCCGCTGCGCACATTCCTCACTGATCAGGTGCCCTGGACGGTTGTGGCTTTTGTATTTGTGTATGCGGCTTTTGCGGCCAGCGGATGGCGGCTGATGCTCTCTGTCCTGGTGTTGGTTTTATCCATCGGGTTGATCGGAATGTGGCCGTTTACTATGGACACGCTGGGGCAAACGCTGGTTGCCGGGGTAATCTGCGTAGGGTTGGGAATTCCTTTGGGAATCTGGTCATCCAAGAGCGATCGCGCCGATCAGATGATTCGTCCGGTGCTGGATTTTCTGCAAACCATCCCCATTTTTGTCTATCTCGTCCCGGTGATTATGCTCTTTGGCACGGGCAGCGTGGCCGGGCTGATTGCTTCGGTGTTATATGCCGCTGTGCCGGTCATCCGCCTGACAAATGCCGGAATCCGCAGCGTGGATGTGGCGCTCAAAGAGTCGGCGCAGGCCTTTGGCTCAACCTGGCTGCAAACCCTGTTGAAGATCGAAATTCCACTGGCGCTGCCGGCCATTATGCTGGGGATCAACCAAACCATTATGATGGTGCTGGCGATGGTGATTATTGCCGGTTTGGTGGGGGCAACCGGCCTGGGTTTGGAGGTCTATCAGGGTTTTGCCAACGATAACCTCGGACGCAGCGTGGAAGCTGGCCTGGCAATTGTGCTCTGTGCGATTGTGATTGACCGGATTACGCAGCAGTTTGCGCGTAAGGCCAGCCAGGCCGCGAATTTAAATTAGGTGGTCATCGAGGATGCGCCTGCCTGGGCGTGAAGAACGCTTAGGCCGAAAGCTTTCTCGATTTATAAGCAGGACTGCGTACTTTTTCAATAAAATGCGCAAGCCCTGTTATCAATCTAAAGGAGAAAAAACATGTTTCGAAAGTTAACCGTAGTTTTCTTGCTCCTCCTGGTGGCTGTATTTGCTGTTGCTTGTAGCAGCGGTGGAGAAAAAGCAACCATCACGATGATCGAAAATCCGTGGCCTGCTTCAGAGCTGAACGCAGCTGTCGCCAAGATTATCGTTGAGAAAGAGCTTGGCAACCCGGTAGAAATCATTGCTCTGGACGAGAACGCCCAATGGGACGCGCTCTCCGCTGGTGATGCCGATGCCAATCTCGAAGTATGGCCTTCGGGTCATGGTGAGCGCATCGCCGAGTATATTGACAACCTCGGCACCGTAGAGAATGGCGGTCTGCTTGGCCCAGTCGGCGAGATTGGCTGGTTCGTGCCCTCCTACGTGATCGAAGCTAATCCGGCTTTGGCGACCTGGGAAGGCTATGCTGACGCAGCGGCTGATTTTGCTTCGGCTGAAACCGGTGATTTGGGGCGCTTCCTGGGCGCAGACCCGAGCTGGGTGCAGTACGATGAGCAGATCATTGCCAACCTGGGTTTACCCTTCCAGGTCGTGTGGACAGGCTCCGAAGATGCATTGCTGGCCGAAGTTTCTTCTGCGTATAGCCGCGAAGAACCAGTATTGTTCTACTTCTATTCGCCGCACGCTATCTTCCAGCAGTTTGACCTGACTCAGGTAGAATTGCCCGCGTATAGCGATGAGTGCTACGCTGATCCGGCGATGGTGGATTGCGCTTACCCCAAAGATAATTTGATGAAAATCTTCAGCGCAGGGTTAAAAGACAAAGACGCCGCTGTGTATACCTTCCTTGCCAATATGAGCTACGGCAGTGATGCCCAAATTGAGATGCTGGCTATGCTCAACGATGGTAAGACTGTGGAAGAAGCCGCTCAGGCCTGGGTGGACGCCCACGAAGATGTCTGGAAGGCTTGGCTGCCCTAAAGAGTATTTTTCCGAAATAGAAAACAGGGTGCGAGTTGGCTCATGCCGACTCGCACCCTGTTTTTGTTTGGCTGACCCTAACCCATTGGGAGAGGGCAGACTAGGCGCTGATATTTTCTTCTTTTTCGATAGCTTCAGGAGCTATGGGGGGGTTGTCGATCTCGAAGCTTAGGCTTTGTTTATCCTCAGGATTCACATCTACTTTCACGGTGCAGCCTTTTGCGATTTCGTTGCCGAGTAGCTTTACCGAGAGTGGGCTTTCGATAAATTTCTGCAGGGCACGTTTTAACGGGCGCGCCCCAAAATCGGGATCAAAGCCAATTTCGGCGAGCCACCTGCGGGCCGCGTCCGTCAGTTCCACTTTGATGCCCAGTTCACTCAGGCGTTCCTCGACCTCATTCATTTGCAGTCCCACAATTTCTACCATTTCTTCCAGCGAAAGCGGTGAGAAGGTGATGATTTCATCGATGCGGTTAAGAAATTCGGGGCGGAAGGTTTTCTTGAGTTCCGACTGGATTTTGGCGTGCGACTCGCGCTCGCGCGAATCGCCTGCATCGCGTAAGAAGCCCAGACTGCCCGACGAGCGCACGTATTCGGTGCCCAGGTTGCTGGTCATGATGAGGACAGTGTTGCGGAAATCAACCAGGTTGCCCTGCCCATCGGTGAGGCGACCATCATCGAAAATTTGTAACAGCGCATTCCAGACCTCGGGGTGCGCTTTTTCGATTTCGTCAAAGAGTATCACGCGGTAGGGGCGGCGGCGCACGGCCTCGGTGAGCTGGCCGCCTTCTTCGTAGCCCACATAGCCGGGAGGCGCGCCAAAGAGCCGCGAGACGGTGTGTTGTTCACGGTATTCGCTCATATCAATGCGCACCAAGGCTTCTTCGTCGTCGAACATAAATTCGGCCAGGGCTTTGGCAAGTTCGGTTTTGCCCACACCCGAAGGCCCAATAAAAATGAACGAACCGATGGGGCGTTTGGGGTCTTTCATCCCGGAGCGCGCCCGCCGGATGGCGTCGGAGATGGCATGAATGGCGTCTTTTTGCCCGATGACACGTTCGTGCAAACGTACTTCCATTTCGAGCAGGCGCTCGGATTCGGTTTCGAGCATTTGATTAACCGGGATGCCCGTCCATTGGGAGACAACTTCGGCGACATCATCTTCGTCAACGACTTCGTCAAGCTCGTGCTCGCTCTCCCATTGTTCACGCTCGGTTTTGAATTCTTCTTCTAACCGGGCGCGCTCGGTTTTCTTTTCAGCGGCGCGCTCGTAATCGCGTTCGAGCCCGGCTTGTTCTTCTTCGACCATTAGACGGTCAATTTCAGTTTTCTTGGCCTTGAGTTCAGGTGGCAGAGAGTAGAGCGCCACGCGCAGTTTGGCGGCGGCTTCATCCATCAGGTCGATAGCTTTGTCGGGGAGGCGACGGTCGGCGACGTAGCGCGTTGAGAGGCGCGCCGCGGCGACCAGGGCTTCATCGGAAAAGCTGACTTTGTGATGCGCTTCATAGCGGTCGCGCAGGCCATGTAGCATCAGAATGGTATCTTCAACGCTGGGTTCGTCCACATAAACGGGGGCAAAACGCCGCTCAAGGGCCGAATCTTTTTCGATATATTTGTGATATTCATCCAGGGTGGTCGCACCGACACATTGCAACTCGCCGCGCGCCAGCGCTGGTTTGAGCATGTTGGAGGCATCCAGCGTGCCGCCAGCCGATCCCGCGCCGACTACGGTGTGCAACTCGTCAATGAACAGGATGATTTCCCCCTCGGCGCGCTGAATATCTTCGATGGCGGCCTTGAGGCGTTCTTCGAATTCGCCGCGGAAGCGCGATCCGGCCACCATCGCGCCCAAATCGAGCGAGACCACTTTTTTGCCCGAAAGAATTTCAGGCACATCATTTGTAGCAATTTTTTGAGCCAGCCCTTCAACGATAGCAGTTTTGCCGACGCCGGCTTCGCCGATCAGCACCGGGTTGTTTTTTGTGCGCCGCGAGAGAATCTGGATCACGCGCATAATCTCGTTGTCGCGCCCAATAACCGGGTCGAGTTTGCCCTCGCGGGCCATGGTCGTTAAATCGCGGGAATATTTTTCCAATACTTTGTAGCGCTGTTCGGATTTCGGATCGGTTACCCGCTGACCGCCGCGCATCTGTTGAATAGCTTCCATGGTGCGTTCTTTGGTAACCCCCGCGCCATCGAGCATGCGCCCCGCGGGGGTGTTGCGTTCGCTCAGAATCGCTAAAAAGAGATGTTCGGTGGAAATATATTCGTCTTTCAGGCGATTGGCTTCCTGATTGGCGAGATCCACAATGCGTTTGACGCGCGGTGTGATGAAAATTTGCCCCGCGCCGCCGCCAAAAATATTGGCTTTGGGACTGGTGCGCAGCACATAATCCAGCCGGTCGGTGAGTTGTGGTGAATCAATTTTGAGAATCTCAAGAATTTGGGGCACCAGACCCTCTGGCTGCTCGATCAGCGCCAGCAAAATGTGTTCGGTGTCAATCTGGTTATGTCCGTAGCGCTGGATGATTTCGGCGGCTCGTTGAGCAGCTTCTTGTGCCCGCTCGGTAAAGCGATCAAATCGCATCATGGTGAGTTCCTTTGGGGTACTTCTGTAAATAGCAGGGAAACTTACCACGAAGACACGAAGAATTTAAAAGAGTTGTTCTTTGTGGCTTGGTGCCTTTGTGGTGAAAAAATTATAACATTCGGCGGCATTCCAAATCTCAGCCCGGCATTAGAAATGTGTATGAAATCTATTAGACGTGGTTTGCGCGCACAGCCTGACAGCGTTCACAATCTTCGAGTTCGCAGAGCAATGCGTTTGGATCAGTGGCGATGATGCGCTCCGTTGTTCGAACCAGCATGGACAGGGGAATCAACTGGATGAGTGCATTTCCCAGGTTAGTTTCGCGGGTATAGGATTCCAGCCAGGGGGTGATGGCATTGAATCCGAAGGAACACCCCGGCCAGGCAGGACATTCGACGATGCCCTGTGAGGTGAGTGCCCAACGGAGGAATTGTCTGCGCCCGGCGCGTTGTTCTGCAAAGTGGATACTCGTATTGGCAGTGTGATCTACCCCCAGGAGCAGCACCACGCCCTGAGAATCAGTCAGCCACTCGATCGGTGCGAAGGGGTCGGCCAATGTTTGGGTGTGGATGGCCTCCTCGAGATGAATCCCCGCAAAGGAATAAATTGGGTGAATTGAGCGTTGCGCCTGGGGATGTTGGCGCAGGGTTTCAGCCACAACGCCCATCAGCGTATCGGCGGGCATCTCTGGGTGGAAGAATTCTGCCATCTGATTTTGGTCGCCCTCGCTGCCATAGGTGATGCCATTATTCGGCGGCCCATCGGGGGGAGTCAGCATGGTTTTATAGGTGAAGGTCGGCATCATCACCCCCGCGCTGGTTGCTAGCATCGCTCCGACTAACGTATCCGCGCCGCCTTTCACGGGTCCAAACGCCGAAAGCGAGGCGTGCGCGATGATGGGTTGAGTGCCATTCAAACCCAGTTGGCGTAGAGCAGTGACGAATTCTCGAAAAGTAATCATTTACTGCCCTGTCCACTCTGGCGGGCGTTTTTCGATGAAGGCAGCCATGCCTTCTTTCTGGTCTGCAGTGGCGAAGAGCAGCGTGAAGGCGCGGCGTTCATCCGCCAGCCCTTCAGTGAGTGAGGTTTCAAAAGCCTGATTGACGGCTTCTTTACCGAGTTGTACAGCCAGCGGGGCGCGGGCGGCAATTTCGGCGGCCAGTTGCAGAGCTTCTTCCAAGCAGCGTTCGGGCGGTACCACGTGGTTGACAATACCATAGTGCAAAGCTTCGGCGGCGCTGAGTGTACGGTTATTGAGTACCATTTCCATCGCCAGCGCTTTCCCAACGGCTTTTGCCAGGCGCTGTGTGCCCCCGGCCCCGGGGATCACGCCGATATTAATTTCTGGCTGCCCGAACTTGGCGTTTTCGGCGGCGATAATCATATCGCATGAAAGTGCAAGTTCGCTGCCCCCGCCCAACGCCCAGCCCGCCACCGCGGCGATAACTGGTTTTTTGATCGCCCGGATGCGGTCAAACGTGGGAATAAAATTGCTGTTAAGCATTTCCACCGCCGAGGCATTGGCCATCTCTTTGATGTCGGCTCCCGCGGCAAAGGCTTTTTCGCTGCCTGTGATGACCATTGCGCCGATATTTTCGTCGGCGTCGAAAACTTCCAACGCGGATATTAGCTCGATGAGCAGGGTTTTATTGAGGGCGTTCAGGGCTTTGGGCCGGTTCAGGCGGATGAGGCCAACGCGTTCGCGAGTTTCGATGAGGATAGTTTCGTAGGACATGGTGACTCCTAAAGTGCCTGCTGCACAAAGAAAAATTACCACCAAGCCTCAAAGACTCGAATGGATAAATTTTGGTTTATCTTGGTGACTTCGTGTCTTAG
>JABGRQ010000156.1 GCA_018648225.1 Chloroflexota bacterium | reverse complement strand
GGGTAAAGCAGACAAAGGAGAAAAATATGAAATCAGACGCCAAAACCGTGGCTGAATATCTGGCCCAATTACCGGAGGAGCGCCACCTGGCCCTCGAAAAAGTTCGCCAGACGATTCTCGAAAATTTACCCGATGGCTATGAAGAAGTCATCAATTGGGGCATGATAACCTATCAGGTTCCCCTGGAAATTTATCCCGATACTTATAACAAAAAACCGCTCATGTATGCTGCCCTGGCCTCACAAAAGAATCATATGGCTGTTTACCTGACAGGCATTTATATGGATGATGCTGCCCGTGAAGATTTTGAGCAAGCATACCGTGCGACGGGAAAACGCTTTGATGTTGGCAAATCGTGTGTGCGTTTTCGCAAGCTCGATGATTTACCGCTCCCCCTGATTGGCGAAAGTATTGCTACGATGGCCGCCAACGAATTTGTGGAACGAGTTAAACAAGCTGCCTCGGTGCGTAAAGCTAAAAAATAAGCCGGTGACAATCACTGCGCAAAATGACTGTCATCTTGTGGCAAATTGAGAATCGTTATATCTTGCCATCCGTATAAATTTGTATGGCTGTATTTAGAAAATCGGGCAAATCGGGGTGCATTTTCTCAAAATTGGCCCGAAATGCAGGATCAGTGGCGTACCCTTGCCCCAGACCGCGCAAGATAGCCCAGGTTGGCTCATAGAAGTAGCGCATGTGCTCATGCCAGCGGACAAGGCAAGCCTGAACTTCCGCGCTGCCGGGTTCTTTGCCCGTTTTCATATTCGCCAGAATATCCACATAAACCGCTTTGCCCTCATCCATAACTTGCTGCTTTTTTTCGGGGGAATAACTTTTCCAAAGTTTCATGGATTGATCTACCAACTTCGGGTCCCAACGCTGGCGGGCTTCTTCGGCATAGATTTCTTGTTGATCTTCACTAAAACCTTCAAAAATTTGTTCTTCGCTCATTTTGATATCTCCTGTTAAATAATTCAGCGTATCATCCACTGTTTGGATCAAACGTTCCAGCCGCTGGATGCGCTTTTGCAAAGTTGTTTTATGTACTTCAAGCGCGCTCAAAACATCAAATTCCGACTGATCCAGTATTGCCTTGATCTCTTTTAGATTTAATCCCAGCTCACGGTAGAATAAAATCTGTTGCAAGCGCAGCATGGCTGTTTCATCATAATAACGATAGCGATTTTCGCCCTGTGCCGAGGGCTTGAGTAGCGCGATTTCGTCATAATAATGCAGCGTGCGCGGGCTAATACCGGCTAAATCGGCGAGTTGTTTGACGGTGTAGTTCATAGCCTGGAGTATAAACTATGACGTAACGTTAATGTCAAGGGCAAATCGCGGCATCGTGTATAATCGATGCATCAACAAATCGGGATATTTTTCATCGTGTTGCGTAAGCCCTACAGGAGATTTTCACATGCCTAAATTAATTGTTAATGGAAAAACTAGCCAGGTTGAAGCCGGAAAAAAATTGGTTCTGGCCATCGAAGAAGCCGGAGTTGGCATCGGTCATCGTTGTGGAGGAAATGCGCGCTGTACAACTTGTCGCGTGGAATTCGAGAACGGCGAACCCGCTGAAATGACGCGTGCCGAATACAACAAACTCAAGAATAATGGCACATTAGGCCAATTCCGCCTGTCCTGCCAGATTGTGGTCAACGCGGATATGACTGTCAAACCGCTGGTCACCGCCGAGAATACCCCCCAGTGGAACGGCGATACCGGCCCGGACCCAGAGGCCAACGTCACGCCTGAAGCGGAATGGTTCGAGAAAGCCGAATTAGGTGAGTAATTGTAGTTGACTTCTAATCGTCAACTGTCCTCCCTCATCAAGGAGTTTGTGCGGCGTGCAGCATCGCTGTGCTAATTGCCTCGGCCAGGGCCAAATTGCGTTCTTCTAACACTACCACAACGGCCAGCGCCTTGCCCTCCGCGGCGGGCAGTGTGCCCCCTAGATACCAGATTAATTCTTCACCCGCGGGGGCCAGCGAGATGTGCCAGGTTTGTTCGCCCTCCGCGGCAAAGCTGACTGCATCGGCCAGAGTCGGGTAATGGCGCGCCGTGCCCAACGCCGGGAGCAGGCTCCAGCCATTTTCAGGATGTTGATACGCCTGGGCGATCTTGGGCACCGGTTGCAGGCCATCATTGCTCAGCGCGGCGGCTAACAAGGCGATGCTCATCGGGCTGGCAGATTCTGCGGTCAGGGCTGTATCATCACCGGGCAGGCGCAGGGGAACATACTCCAGCCAGGCGGCAGGCAAGCCTTCCGGGAACAGAACCAACCCCAGGTTCCCGGTTGGGTAGCTTCCCTGGGTAGCACGGTTCAGCAGCGGGGCGCGTTCATCTTCGATCAGGGCATCCCACAGCTCATCTAACTGATTTGGATCATATCCAGGATGTGAAGCCAGCGCTAAAATATCGCCGTTTTGGGCATCCAGCAGAATGAGCGCGCCGGAATGATCGCCAAGCAATTCATCGGCTGTATTTTGCAGATTCAGATCGAGGGTCAGGCGGATATCGAGGCCCGGGGGTGGCGCGCCGTAGAGGAGGTGATGCCACCAGATTGTGAGGGGATCATTTCCCGTTTGGCCGCGCAAATAAGGGTCGAGTGTGGCTTCGAGACCGGCCTGCCCATAAACCGGATGGCTGTATCCCAGCAGAGAGCCCAGCTCAGGAGTGTGGACGCGGCGCGCGTAGCCTCCGGCTTGGCCATCGGTTTCGACCAGGGGGGTATTATTGCGATCGAGCAGCGCGCCGCGCGGCACCGTTAGATCGGCAATCGCGCGACGCGGGTTGTCGGTGCGAGTGAGCAGATCAGGCCCGCGTACAAAGCCCCACCAACCATTGACGAGGGCGGCGGCGGCGATGGCGCTAAATAAAAGGGTTGAAAGTTGAAGGTTGAAAGTTGAAGGCGAGCTTTCAACTTTCATTCTGTAACCTTCAACCGGCACACTAATATGTAAAAGTATTAGCAACGCAATAAACGAAGTCAGCAGTGATGAGCCGCCGTAGGAGACAAAGGGCAGCGTTACGCCAGTGAGGGGCAGCAGGCGCAGATTGCCGCCAATAATCAGAATGCCCTGGGCGGCGATATAAGCTGTCAGCCCGGCAGCCAGATAATGCCGGAAGGGATCGCTGGCGGTGCGGGCGATGCGCAAACCGCGCTGTACAATCAGCCCCAGCAGTACAAACAGGCCCAATGTCCCCAGCAGGCCGGTTTCTTCCGCTATCGCCGCGAAGACAAAGTCGGAGTGCGCTACGGGGACAACACTTGGGTTGCCCATTCCGGGGCCGCGCCCAAAGAGTCCGCCGTTGGCAACCGCGATCAGCGATTGCACAATCTGGTAGGAACGCCCGCTGGGGTCCAGCCAGGGGTTGATCCAGGCATCCACGCGCAGGCGCACCACATCGAAGAGCAGGTAGCCCGCTACTCCGGCAAACCCCAGCCCCAGAGTACTCAGCACAGGAATCCAGCGCCAGCCGGTTGCCAGGAAGATCATCACCGAGTAGATGAAGATGAAGAGTGAGGCTGTACCGAGATCACGCTGGACGATGAGCAACAACAATGCCAGGCCGGTCATAATGAGGGTGGGGGTTAATATGTTGAAGGTTGAAGGTTGAAGGTTTGGGGGCGAACTTTCAACTTTCAACTTGCCAACCTTCAACCGATTATCTGCCAAATACGCGGCGAGATAAACGATCAGCAACAACTTCAGCGGTTCCGATGGTTGTAGGTACACCCCACAACATCCCAGCCACAGGCGCGGGCCGTAGCCCAGGGGGTTGGTGCCGAAAAACAGGGTCAGGGCAGTGAGGATCAGGCCACTGGTCAGCCAGATATATTTGTAGTGTTGCAACACATCGAGCAGATTCTTCAACCGTAACCCCGCGATTAACGCGCCGAGAGCCACCGCCAGCCAGATAGTTTGACGCAGGCCGTAGGTAAAGGTCAGCCGCCAGATGGTCAGCAGGCCCCAGCCGCTGAGCAGGGCGATAAGGGGCAACAACAGAGGATCACTTTTGGGCAGGCGTCGGGGGGTCTCGCGCATTGCCAGAGCAAAACCCACCAACCAGATCGCATAGCCCAGCCAATGCCCGATACGGTAATCTACATCCCAGGCGCGGGCGCGCGCCGCCGGGGAGAGTGTCAAGGCCAGGGCGTAGAATCCCACAAACAGGGCTGCCAGCACAAATAATCGGCGTTGGGTTTTATCCATAGGGTTATTGTATCGGGAAAAGCCGCGGCTGTGAAATCATTCCCCCGATTAGCGATCAGGGATTAGATAATCCCTGATCGCCTGTTTTGATTTACGAATACGCTACCTTGTCATTTGCTACAATCATTTTGCGGCGGCGGTAGGCCCAGCACATATACGAAACCGAGACGAAATAGCTGGCCGGTAAACGATGCAGCCCTTTGATCTTGGTATCCAGCACAGTGGTTTTGCCCCCGAAGCCCATCGGGCCGATGCCCATCTGGTTGGCTTCCCCAGTAATGCGTTTTTCCAATGCGGCGATCTCGGGGGCGGGGTTCGCTTCTTCCATCTGGCCGAGCAAAGCTTCTTTGGAGGCCAGATACGACGAACCGCGGTCCCCGCCGATGGATACGCCCAACGAGCCGGGGGCGCAACCCTTGCCCTGGGCCTGAAAAACCGCATCCAGCACGACTTTACGCACCCCTTCGAGATCGCGTCCCGCGCCGAGTTTGTTATCTGGCAGCTTGTACTGCGCGCCAACATTTTCACAGCCGCCGCCTTTAAGCATCAATTCGATTGTCAGGGGTTGGTCTTCGTTCACTTCTTCAAAATGGATCGTGGGATAGTGCTCATCGCCGGAATTATCACCCGTATTTTTGCCACTGACGGCGTTGACCGAGTTGGGGCGCAGGTATGATTGTTTGGTGGCCTGCCCCACCGCGGCCTGAATCTGCGCTCGAAGTTTGCGCGTGCTCCAGCCCTCGGGGTAATGCACATAAAAGAGTGGCGTGCCAGTATCCTGGCAAATTGGTGTGGAGTTAGCGCGCGCCATTTCCACATTTTGGATGATCGTATCCAGCGCGCCCGCCGCTGCCGAACCCGCTTCTTCTTGTGCCAGCGAGGCGCGAAGTTTTGCTTCCACATCCAGGGGCAGATTGGTGGCTGTCAGGCGTACCAATTCGAGAATATTTTGGGTGAGATCAGGTTGCATGGAAACCTCCAGACTTCAGTAACCAGTTATCAGTAAGCAGTGGTCAGCATCCAGACGGTAACTGAATACGGGTCACTGACGACCGATTGTGGCTATATCATACCCCAAATCGAATGAATTTGTGAGGAAAACGGGTTTTCTGCTTGACAAAATTATTGCTTTATATATAATTATTTATATATAAAGGATGATGCAATGCTCAAATATGTCTTGCTTGGCTTTCTCAACTACACCCCCATGACCGGCTATGAACTCAAACAATTTATGGACGAGTCCACAGCCAATTTTTGGCACGCCAAACAGAGCCAAATATACACCACGCTGAAAAAACTGGAAGAAGAGGATTTGCTAAAATCACACATTGAAGCCCAGGAAAACCGACCCGACCGGCGCGTGTACACGATTACCGAGGCAGGCTACGCTGACTTAAACGACTGGCTGGCGCAACCCGAAACGGAGCTTCAGCCGCGTAAAGAAGGCTTGCTGGTGAAACTCTTCTTTTCGGCGGGCGGCGATAAAGAAAAAATGCTCACCCAATTGCGCCTGCTGCGCGATCTGCACCAGCGCCAGATGGAACATTACGAAACCGCCACCCACGCTTTCATCCGGGAAATTGCGGAAGGGATGCCGCAGTTAGAAAAAGATGCCGAGCTTTGGGATGCCACGCGCCGCTTCGGCGTACTCTTCGAAGAGATGTTCGTCCGCTGGCTGGATGAGACGATTGGGATGGTGGAGGGGTGGTAAAAACGAAAGGTGACAGTCACGTTATGCGTGACTGTCACCTACGAGACCACTCTCTTTTTTTTGTTTATGAATATCAATAATTATATATCAATACTTATCTAAGGAGCTAAACATGACCATAGAAAAATACGATGTTGTTGTCATCGGCGCGGGGCTGGGGGGGCTTTCATCTGCCGCTTACCTTGCGAAAGCTGGCAAAAAAGTTCTCGTTCTCGAGCATCACAGCGTCCCTGGCGGCTACGCCCACGAATTCCGGCGCGGCAAATATCGCTTTGAAGTTGCCCTGCATGCCATTGATGGCGCCGGACCCGGCGGCTGGGCGTACCCTGTGCTCAAAGATTTGGGCGTGACCGAGCGCGTCCACTTTCATCGTATGGACCCCTTTTACACCGTGCAGTTCCCCGAACACGAAATCACCGCCCACGCCGATCCGGTAGCCTATGAAGCCGAACTGATTCGCAACTTCCCCCACGAGAAAAATGGTATTCGCGCCATGATCGCGGAGATGATCGAGACTTACTGGCAGGTGCGCCGTTTTGGTGAAGATGCGACCATCGGCACGCGCCCCCCCATCGAGCGGATGCCCACCGTGTACCCCAAGATGCTGGCAACCATGTCCATGAGTTGGGCCGATTTCATGGCGCGGTTCATTAACGACGAGCAGCTCAAGGCTGTCTTCTCGACGTTGTGGGGCTATTACGGCCTGCCACCCGCTCAACTTAACGCAGCAACCTTTATCTTCCCCTGGGTCAGTTATCATCTCTTCGGGGCGTATTACCCCGAAGGCGGCAGCATGGCGATGAGCCGCGCCATCGAGGCTGCCATCAAAGACAACGACGGCGAGATTCGTTATCGGCAAACGGTCAATCGCATAGAAATCCAAAATGGAAAAGCGGTCGCTGTAGAGACCGAAAAGGGTTTACGCGTCGAGGCCGATGTGGTCATCAGCAACGCCAATGCACCTGATACGCTGCTCAAATTTGTGGGGCGTGAACATCTTCCTGCGCAGTATCAAGCCGAAATCGAGTCCGCCCCGCCCGCTATCTCAAACTTGATCGTCTACCTCGGGCTGGATCGTGATCTCAAGGCGGAAGGCTGGCCGCATCACGAAATCTTCGTCAACGAGAGTTATCAGGCCGAAGAAGATTACCGGGCCGTTTTGGATGGAGTGTTCGAGCGCACCGGAATTTCGATTACGCATTACGATCAGGTGGACCCGGCGTGCTCCCCCGCGCGCGGTTCGGTTTTAGGAATTTTCTCGTTGGCTCATTGGGATAGCTTTGATCAATGGGGCACGCGCGGCTCACTCAAGGATTATGGTAAAAATCCGCAATATCTTGAACTCAAAGAGGCCGCTGCCGACGAGTTGATTGAGCGCGCTGAAAAATTAATCCCTGGTTTGCGAAAGGCAATAAAATACAAAGAAATTGGCACCCCGCTGACCAATTGGCGTTACAGCCGCAATCCGGCAGGCAGCATCTACGGCACCGAGCAGTCGGTGGAGAATATGTACTTCAACCGCCTGAACGCGGCCACACCGATTCCCAATCTCTTTTTGGCAGGTGCATGGACTTTTGCAGGCGGCATGAGCGCGGCGTTGCTCTCCGGGCGCGAGACCGCCAGCCATGTGCGTGGTTATCTGGATGGCGAAGAGGTAGTTTTGATGACGGGAATTGAGATGTCAGACCCCTCACCCCAGCCATCTCCCACTGGGAGAGGGAGTCAGACTCCCAACTCGCTTGAAGGAGAGGGGCCGGGGGTGAAACTCCCCAATGTGATGCTCAAAGCGATTGGCTCCGGGCGCGAGATTGGCCTGAAAGCCATCGGCAAACCCGCTGTGCTGATCTTCCACACGCAGGAGACCTCCGAAGAAGCCGCGCAGGTGAACGCCGCCATCCGTGCTGTGGAGGCTTACACCAAAGCGGAAAATCTACTGATCGCCAACGTAGTAGACCTGCGCACAGTGCCGAAACTCTTCCGTAATTTTGCTGAGCGCGCCATGCGCAGTTCTTATGAAGAAGCCGCCGCGGCGCTGCCCGAAGGCCTCAACGCCGAAGATTATGTACTTATCTTGCCCGATTGGGACGGCACAGTCACTAACGCTGCCGACCTGAAGGACGTCAATCAGATGGCAGGCGTAGTTGTGCTAGATGCTCAGGGAAATATCGCCGGAACGCATCAGGGTGACGTTGCAGTAGAAAGTACACTCGAACTTTTGAAGAGCACTCTTTAGGAGAACAGAATGTCAGGTAACGCTATAACCAAACTCGTAAGATTGCCCATTTTGGCTAAATTGCTTCTCTCCACCCTGTCTGGGATTTTGCTCACGGCTTCCATGCCGGGATTCGACATCCCCTTTTTGGGATGGATTGCCCTCGTGCCGTTGCTGCTAGTGCTCGCGGTTTCGCCGACCAAACAGCATTTCGCGATCGCGCTCCCCTTTGGCGTGATTCTGTCCATTGGGGTGCATAACTGGTATCCGGACATTTTCCCACCTATTTTGGGCTACTTTTTGATTTTGGCTGTGGGCAGCTTCTACGCCGGAATCATCCAACTGGGCGTGTGGCTGGAAACGCGCCTTCCTGGGGTGTTCAAACTGCTTGCGTTGCCTGTAGCATGGTCGGCGATTGAATTCGTCAAATTCATCGCCCCGGTTGTTGATGACTGGTGGTTTGTACTGCTCGCCAAGAGCGCCTGGCGCTTCCCGCCTGCGTTGCAGGTTTTGAGCGTTACTGGATTTCCGGGATTGAGTTTTCTCATCATGCTGGCGAATGTGGCGATTGTGTTTTTCGTGTTGAAAGTTGGAAAGCTAGAAGGTTTGAGAGTTAGCTTGAGAACAAGTTTAGCTGCTCTGGCTTTCGTTGTCGTTGTACTAAGTTGGGGAGCGTTTTCTATTCCCAAGCCTCCTGATGATACCTTCACCATTGCTGCGCTGACAGATTTAGTCAACCAGGCCCCTGATATTCTTGCGACGGGCGAATTTGATGGCACGAAAGCCAATTCTCCCGAAATATCGCAGGCCATTTTCGATTTGGATGCAGTGCTTACTCGCTCTGTTGCTGATCAGCATCCCGACTTTGTTGTCTGGTCGGAGAATGAGTTTGCAGACGCGGATGATGCCTATTTCATGGATCAACTCAAAGGATTAGCAACCGAGATGGGCAGCTATATCGTCGCCGATGTGGTGTGGAATGCTCCCAGCGGGATGCACGACACGGCGTTGATGGTATCTCCCGCGGGCGTAGAATCCGGCCGGAGAGCAAAGATCAACACGACTTCCGGTGAAGAAGCCGCCGGATTCGTGCCGGGGCCGCGCGATTATCCCGTTTTCACATCCCCCTACGGTGAAGTTGGTCTGGCTGTCTGCTGGGATCGGCATCGTCTCGAGATCACGCGCGAGCTGGCCCGCAATGGTGCAGAGATCGTATTGATGACCGTTGATGATGATTTTGATGCCAACCCCAACTTCCCGCCATTCCACGCTTCGGATGGGGTTTTTCGCGCCGCGGAGAATCGCGTGGCGATGGGTCTGGGCACGACCAGCGGCATCTCATTGGTGATCGATCCTTACGGACGCATTACCGCCGAAGGTGAGATCAACCAGCGCGGCGTAATCTTGGGTGAGACATATACAGTTGAAGGCGAGACAATGTACACTCATTTTGGCGACTGGTTTGGCTGGTTGATGGTTGCAGGGTTGATTGTGCTGCTGAGTTTGGCTTTGTTATCCCACATTATCCCAACATAACCCACATATTTCCCACAAAGCATAAAGATTGAAATGCACTGAAGTCCGCAGGATTGGTGTTATGAAGTTAAAAATTTTGTAATCCACTGTGCAAAAAGACGATTATCAGGTGTGCCGCTGTCGAGCGAATCGAGCGCTTCAGCATAGGGTTCTGCCCCCACAAATTTTTCACGCGTCTTTACAATCGCGCGCATCAGGTCAGGCGTGAATTCGGGATGTCCTTGAATGCCAAAAACTTGATCGTCTATGCTGAAAAAGAGATTCGGGCAAAAATCATTGCCGCCGAGTAATTCGGCTTCGGGCGGCAATTGTGTCACCTGATCTTGATGTACGAAATACAGGGAACACGAATCAGGCACAGGCTCCATCCAGGGTTTTTGGACACTGACATTAAACGTTTTCAAACCCAACCCCCAGCCTTTTACGGATTTGGCCGCATACCCGCCTAGAGCATGCGCTAAAATTTGATGCCCAAAACAAATCCCGACCAGTTTCTTGCCTGCCTGATAACTCGCTTGAATAAAATTAATTAATTGGGCAATCCACGGGTCGGAATCATAAACGCCGCGCGGGCTGCCTGTGATCAGATAAGCATCACACGCATCAAGCGTAGCAGGAAACTCACCCTGGGCAACAGCATACCCGGTATACGAAAACGACGGGCTAACCTGTTCCAGAAAGCGGATATATGCATCAACGGGGGTGTGATTCCAATTGATGGTGATTTCGTTAGGTGGGAAGGTATCTAAAATTCCAATTTTCAACATACTTTTTCCTGAATATAGTTGCTAATTCTCTTCTCAATCTCTGGGTCAAGTTCAGGTTTTTCGTAGCTCTCCAAGCGCGCTTTATAAATTTCTCCGGCCCGCGTGATGGCATCTTTTTTGCCTTGTTGTACCCACTCGTTATACCCCAGACGATTGAACAAAGTGGTGTCAAAATGCTCATCTCGAAAATGTTCAAAAGTTGTGGGATGGCTAAGGAATTCGCCACCAGCGCCGACTTCGTTGATGGTATCGAAATCAATCGTCGTATCGGAGATTATCACCGGGCGTAGTATGCGCTTGACCATGGCGATGATCTCCTCATCAAGGATGAATTTCTCATAGCTCATCGAGAGATAAGCTCCCAGAATTCCGCAAGAATGCAGCAGGAAAGTCGTGCCAGAGCGCATGGCGGTTAACATACACAGCGCCGATTCGATCCCGGCCTGCATATCGGGAATGTGGGCATCGGTGAGATTGCCGCCGCTGCGCCCAGGGACTCCGTAGAATTGAGCCATCTGTGCGTTTGCCGAAACAAAGATCGAAGTCTCTGGCGCGCCGATGGAGAGATTTCCGCTGCGCATGTCAGTGATGCCGGGAATATTGCCAAAAATGACGGGCAGCCCTGGGGTAATCAATTGCGTAAGCACCAGCCCCGAAAGAATCTCGGCGTTCTGCAACACAATCGTGCCCGCCAGGGTGATCGGGCCGGTGGAGCCAGACATCATCAGGTTTTCAAACATAATTGGCTGGTTATTTTCTGCATAGGCCACAATCGCTCCAGACATATTCTCATCCCATACCAGCGGCGAGATAGGGTTGATTGTCGGCAGGATGACATACTTGTCTTGAATGAATTCCTTTCCGCCCCACAAGAAACTTGCCATCTCAATGGCATCCAGCGCCGCGCTCACGGGTACCACAGACCCCATGAAGGGTTTATCAGAATAGGTCAGATTGGCCTGCATCATATACAGGTATGCATGTTCAGAGGGCACATCGCTGGGATCAATCATCTCGTAACCCAGCATATCGATATGCTCAGATGTATGCACAAGCTTACAAAAATTGATATAGTCATCCAGCTTGCCCTGGCGTTGAGTGCCATTGGCATCCGTGATGAAGGGTGCGCCATAACCCGGCGCAAACACCGGATCGCCGCTGCCCACAAGAACGCTTTTCTCCGGATTGCGCGCCGTGATTTCAAACTGTTGCGGCACCGTTTCCAGGGCTTTTGTGAGTTGATGCTGGTTAAAAAATACGGTCTGTCCGTTTACTTTAAAGCCATGTTGCTTGAAAACCTGCAAAGCTTCGGGCGCTTGAAAAACCACCCCTATCTCGCCCAGAATACGCATTGAAGACGCATGAATTTTTTCTATATCTTCTCTTGAAAATCGCTGTAACCGATCGGGCATGATGCTTGCTCCTGTGTGGTTTTTTTGTGGAATTCCGCTACCGCAAGCGGGTTGATGGTATGGCTAATTTTACTCGCATTAAGCCCTGATGGTATAATCCACTTCATTATTGACGAGGTGATGAATGCTAGATTTAGACCTGACAACCCTGATCTCACGCCTGATTGTTTTAGCAACCGCTTTTTCGGTGCACGAATTCGCCCACGCCTGGACAGCAAATTATTTTGGCGATGATACCCCGCGTCTCAACGGAAGGCTGACCCTCAACCCGGCGGCGCATCTCGATCCGTTAGGATCGCTGATGCTGATTGTGGCCGGATTTGGCTGGGCAAAACCCGTGCAGGTAAACCCCTATGCGTTACAGCGTCGCTCACCTGCCGCGCTGATGTGGGTGGCGCTGGCTGGGCCGATGTCGAACTTGCTTATGGCGATTGTCGCCGCGCTCCCCTTACGCCTGGGGTTGAACGCTGCCTATGCCGTATATCCTGGCAATTTTGCGCTTGCCACGGTATCCGAGTTGTTATACGATTTCGTCTTCATCAATCTATTATTGATGCTCTTCAATCTGCTGCCCATTTCACCATTGGATGGCGATAAAATTGCCGATTATCTACTGCCGCCCGCCGGAAAAGATGTTTTAGCAAAGATGCGCCCCTATGGCCCCATGATCTTGATGCTGGTCATCGTCGGCGGCCCGTATATCGGTATTGATCTATTTCAGTGGATCATCTTCCCCCCGCTCCGGTTCTTGTACAGGCTTCTGGTAGGCTTCTAATGAACGGCATTCGCTATCGAACGCGCCAATTCTGGTTTGCGTTCAGCGCCGCCCCCCTTACCCAACACCAAAAACAAAGCGCATCCGAGTTGTTGACTCCCGCGCAAATGACGTTATTTTCCCGCTTGCAGGCCAGCGAACAGCGTCATAGCTTGCGCGTATTACAAACACTCCAGCAGGAGGGCCATACCAACCCCGATCTGCTGATTGCCGCCCTGCTGCATGATATTGGCAAAATCCGCTACCCGCTGTGCCTATGGGAGCGGGTTTTTGTTGTTTTGGGGAAGTGGTTTTTCCCGCGGCAGAGTCAGGCTTGGGGAGTGAATCCACCCCGAGGGTTGGCACGCCCCTTCGTGGTGGCTGCGCAGCATCCTGGTTGGGGGGCTGATCTTGCGCAAGAGGCAGGCACCACCCCCGGAGCAGTGACGCTCATCCGCTGTCATCAAGAAGAAATATCCACACATAACCCACACTCACCGGAAGACCGTCTGCTGAAATTACTGCAAGCTGCAGATGATCGCCATTAGAAAGGCTACTTATGAAATTAAAACTGGCAATTATTGGTCTGGGACAGATCGGTGCATCGCTGGGCATGGCGCTGGGCGAAGGCCAGAATCCTGTTCGGCGCGTTGGTTTTGACATTAACCTGAAAATAGCGACTCAGGCCAAAAAACATAACGCCGTAGACGAAACCGTGCGCTATGCAGAAGATGCCGTTGCCGATGCCGACGCGGTGATTATCGCGCTGCCGCTTGATGCGGTCTGCGAGATGATTGAGTTAGTCGCCCCGGCAATGAAGAGCGGAGCCATCTTGATGGACACAGCCCCGGTGAAATCGCGCATCGCCGAGTGGGTGGCCGCGGCATTACCGGAAAATTGTGCCTATGTAGGCCTGACCCCTTCGGTAGCCCAACAGTATTTACTCAGCGACCAAAAGGGGATTGAAGCCGCCCGTGCCGATCTTTTCCGCGGTGGCATTATTGCTATTTCTACCTCGCCACAGAGTAATTCAAAAGCCATCAAACTGGCTGCCGATCTTGTGCGCCTGATAGAGGCTACGCCACTATTTGCCGACATCGTCGAACTAGACGGTATTATGACCGCTACACATGTGATGCCCCAATTTTTGGGCGCGGCGCTGCTCAACGCCACTGTCGATCAGCCGGGGTGGCGCGAAGCTCGCAAACTGGCCGGGCGCGCCTACGCCGAAGTATCTGGCCCGATTGCCCATTTTGGCGATTCGGCCTCACTCACCAGCATCGCCAGACTCAACCAGGAAAATACATTGCGGATGTTAGGCAGCGTTATCGCTGCGTTACAGGCGCTGCGTGAAGATATTCAGCATGACGATTACGATGCTCTCGCCGAACGCCTGGAACGTGCCTACGCAGGGCGTGAGCAGTGGTGGCAAGAGCGCCTGGAAGCCGATTGGAGCGCTGAAGACCGTCCCCAACTTGAAACACCCGTTGCCAAAAGTGTCTTTAGCGATTTACTGCGTTTTGGCGGCAAACCACCCCGCCGCGAAGAGTAACGATTGAACGAAGCCTACTGTTATATCGTTGAATGCAGTGATGGCACGCTCTACACCGGCTGGACGACCGATCCACAGCGCCGTTTGGCCGCGCATAACGCCGGACGCGGGGCGCGTTACACGAAAACGCGGCGTCCAGTGCAACTTGTGTATGTAGAGCCGCAGACCAATCGCTCCGCGGCCCTCCAGCGCGAACGTGCTATCAAAAAATTACCGCGGGCAAAAAAACAACAACTTATTTTCTACGCAAAGGCGCAAGGGAGCAAAGACGCAGAGAAAAAAAGATAAAAACTCTGCGACTTTGCGTTAAAACCTTCAACCTGCAACCTGCAACCTGCTACTTTTCCACCTGAAACGAGGAGCCAATGACCGACAAATTGACCTGGATTGACGAAGAACTACAAAACCTGCACAACGCCGGGCTTTACAACAATATCCGCACGCTGAGTTCGCCACAAGGCGCCTGGCTGGTAGTGGATGGCAAAAAGGCGCTCAATTTTTGCTCCAACAACTACCTGGGGTTAGCCAATCATCCCCGGCTGGTGGCAGCGGCTAAAAAGGCAATGGATAAATATGGCGTCGGTCCCGGCGCGGTACGCACCATTGCCGGGACAATGGATATGCATGTCAAACTGGATCAACGCCTGGCTGAGTTCAAGGGTGTTGATGCGGCCATCACCTTCCAATCGGGCTTCACCGCCAATCTGGCTGTCATCCCCGCGCTGGTGGGTAAAGAAGATGCCATTTTCTCCGACGCGCTCAACCATGCCAGCATCATCGATGGTTGCCGCCTGTCGCGGGCCAAGATTATTGCCTTCGAACATGCTAATGCGGCCGATCTTGAAGTGCAACTCAAGGCGCATCGAGCAAATTTCCGGCGGGCGCTGGTGGTCACAGATGGCGTCTTCAGCATGGATGGCGATCTGGCCCCGTTGGATGAAATCTATGCCGTGACTCAGAATTATGAGGCTATCCTGATGGTTGATGATGCCCACGGCGAGGGCGTAGTTGGCAAAGGTGGCCGCGGTATCGTCGATCACTTCAATTTGCATGGCAAAGTCGATGTTGAAGTTGGCACCATGTCAAAAGCCTTTGGTGTGATGGGCGGCGTGGTGGCCGGTAACGCCAAGGTGGTCGAGTGGCTCAGGCAGCGCGGACGGCCTTTTTTGTTCTCGTCGGCGATGACGATCCCCGATGTGGCGGCCTGCCTCGAAGCTGTGGACATGCTCGAAGAATCCACCGAGCTGGTTGATAAACTTTGGGATAATGCCAACTATTTCAAGACCGAAATGAACACCCTGGGCTTCGATACCGGCCAAAGCGTCACCCCGATCACGCCCGTGATGCTCGGTGAAGCGCCACTGGCGCAGGAATTCAGCCGCAAACTTTTCGAAGCGGGCGTATTTGGCATGGCGCTGGGCTTCCCCACCGTGCCGCGCGGCAAAGCCCGCATCCGGGTGATGATCTCCGCGGCGCACGAGAAGGAAGACCTTGATCTAGGGCTGGAGGCCTTCTTGCGTGTTGGCCGCCAGCTTGGTGTGATTGCGTAGATTTACCAGACTGGACAGGTTTTTCAACGTACCGCCGTTCGGAGCGCTACTCGAAAAACCAGTCCAGTCTTAATTGCCTATGCCTACCAATCTCCCTCCCGACTACGCCAAAGCCGAGAAACAATTCCGCGCGGCAACTACCAACCACGAGCGCATCGCCTGGCTGGAAGAGATGTACAGCATTGTGCCCAAGCATAAGGGCACCGATCATCTGCGGGCTGATCTGCGGCGCAAGCTCTCGAAATTGAGGACGGCCTCCGAAGGGGGCCAAGGCGCGGCGCGGCAAAGTTCTGCATATCATATCGATTCGGAGGGGGCGGGACAAGTGGTGGTGTTGGGACCTGCCAACGCAGGGAAATCTGCCCTGGTGGCAGCGCTGACCAATGCCAACCCCGAGGTGGCAGCCTACCCCTTCAGCACCTGGGTGCCCACCCCGGGGATGTGGCAAATCGAGAATATCCAGGTGCAACTCCTCGACACTCCGCCCCTGGATGCCGATTTTGTAGACCCCGAACTCTTCAATCTCATCCACCGCGCCGACTTGGCCTTATTGATTGTCGATTTGCTGGCTGACCCCATCGGCCAGATCGAAGATACCCTGGCCTTGCTGGCCGAGCGTCGTATTGTGCCCGAATATTTGCGCGATCAGTATGAAGACGAATTGCGCATGAAGATCATGCCAATCATCGGTGTGGTCAATAAAACCGATACCGACGCGCAAGACAAAGACTTTGAAGTCTTGTGTGAACTGCTTGAAGGAGAGGAATGCCCGTTGATTCCCATCTCGGTGATGCAAGCGCGCAATTTTGGTCGTTTGGCACAGGTGGTTTACAGAAATTTGGGTATTATACGCGTTTACTCGCGCCCTCCCGGAGCTGACCCCAACTTCAACTTGCCCTTTGTGCTCCTACACGGCAGCACCGTGGAAGATTTTGCCGAAAAAGTGCATCAGGACTTTAAAGAGAATCTCAAATCAGCGCGTGTGTGGGGCAGCACAGCCTTTGAGGGGCAAATGGTCAGCCGCGAGTATGTGCTCGCTGAAGGCGACGTAGTAGAGCTTAAAACAGACCGGTGACAGAGGACGGAAGACCGGGGACGGAGGACGGGAGACCGGGTTGAATACCTGTCCCCCGTCCTCCGTCTTCTGTCGTCAGGAGCGCAGCGTATGACAATCACTTACATCCCTATCGGCATCATCCATAGCCCATTTACCGAAATCGAGGGCATGCCCATCCAACCCACTGGAGCACAAGGTATCCGCGGGGAAGTGGAGGTGTATCCTGAATTCCAGTCCGGGTTGGCCGATCTGGATGGATTTTCGCATATCATCTTGTTGTATCATTTGCATCGTTCGCAGGGCTTCGGGCTGCGCGTCACGCCCTTTCTCGATGATCAGCCCCGGGGCCTGTTCGCCACGCGTGCCCCTCGGCGGCCAAATCCCATCGGGTTATCCATCGTCCGATTGGTTAAATCCCAAGAAAATATTTTACACATCGAAAATGTAGATATTCTCGACGGCACGCCCCTACTCGATATCAAGCCCTATATTCCTGCCTTTGAACCTGATGAAACCGTGCGCACCGGCTGGATGAGCAAGCCTAGAAATACGGTTGCTGAGAAACGCTCGGACGAACGCTTCCGTTGACGGGTTCCCATTCATCTGGTAAAATCCCGCCGCTCGGTGCGTTGTACCCTTCGCCCGGGAAAATCAACTAAATTTACGGCGAAAAGACTTCCGAAAATAGGGGTATGTGGAGAGTAAAGCTCTCCACATACCCCTATTTTCTGGCTACTTTCGTCGTAAATTAGCAAAGTCAAACGAAAGGGCTTGAACAAATGAAAATATTACTTTTGCAAGATGTGTACAAACTTGGCCGTGCCGGTGACGTTAAAAAAGTTGCCAATGGATACGGCCGTAATTATTTAATCCCCCATGGACTGGCTGTGCTGGCTACCCCCGGTGCGCTGAAAATGGTGGATAATATCCGTGTCGAAGCTGATAAGCAACGCTCGGTACTCAACGAAGAACTGGGTGGCCTTGCCGAACAGATGCAAGCAGTGGTTCTGACCTTCCCGGTGCGCGCCAGTGAAACTGGCCGTCTGTATGGCTCCGTCAATACGCGTATGATCGCTGAAGCGCTTTCTCAGGAAGTGGGTGTGGAAATCAGCCATAGCCAGATTGATGCTCAGCCTTTGCGCACGATTGGCTCCCACAGCATTGAAGTTCGTCTGACTGTCGACCTGATCCCCGCCATTGAGGTGATTGTCCATCGCGAAGGTGAAAGCCCCGAAGCCGCGGTTGCGGAAGCTGAAGCCAGGGAAGAACTCACCTATGAGGACGAAGCTGCCGAAGTCGTCTATCTCGATGAAGTGGAACCTGATGAAGTGGAATCGGATGAAGGCGTCGATGACGATTCCCCGCCCAGCGTGGATGATATTCTCGATCAGCTCTAAACCGTAAATCACAAGATCAGCATTATAAAGGCCCGGAGTGGTGTAACCGCCTCTGGCCTTTTTTTGTTTTTCCTATAAATCTCACCTCAATCCATGTTTATGCGTGTCCGTTTTTTTCGCACTTCTCTCCCGTATATCTGTGAAAACGGAACGCGGATGACGCGGAACCAACGGATTTTCGCAGATAAAACAAAAAATCTGTAATCATCAACCAAAGCTTGAGCACGCGTCATTCTGAACGGAGCGCAGCGGAGTGAAGAATCCCTTAGCCGGAATGTTGAAAAGTGCCTATGCAAGTGATGAATCAACCCGTTTCAAAGGGATTCCTCGCTGCGCTCGGAATGACAACGATGGTTTCGCTATTCAAGCTACTATTGACCCATACAATAAAACAAAAAATCCGTGAAAATCTGCCCGATCCACGTCATCCGCGACCTATTTTTGAGCCACAGGGTGCAAATGTACGGTAGAGACACCCACACAAAATATCAAAGCGCCAGATTTCCGATATAATACTTCCCATGAGTGCAGCGGTTGGCAATAAATTACGCCTGGCGCGTGAAGCGCTGAAATTAACGCTTGAACAAGCGGCGGCAGAAACCCATATTGGTTTACATTATTTACGCGCTATGGAAGCCGGAAATTTCGACGCGCTGCCATCGCGTGTGCAGATGCGCGGTTTTCTGCGTGCCTATGCCGGTTATTTGCACCTGGATACTATCCCGCTTTTCGAGGCTTTGGAAAAAGATGCCCTGATGGCGTTAATGCCGCCTCAGGCAAGCCTAGCAGAAGACAAGCCTACCGATGTTAAGTCGTCTGCAAAAATCACCCCCACACAAGAAGCAGAAACAAATTTCATTAAAGTTGGTGAGACGCTAAAAAATCAGCGCGAACTCCTGGGGCTATCTCTCGACGATGTCGCCCGGCACACACATCTCAGGCTGCACTATTTACAGGCTTTAGAGCGCGGCGATATGGATGACTTGCCCTCTGCCGTACAAGGCACCGGGATGTTAAAAAACTACGCCGAGTTTCTCAGCCTCGACCCCGAACCCATGCTGCTGCGCTATGCCGAAAAATTACAGGCACAATTAGGCGAACGCAAGGCAGAGCAAAAACAAAATAATGTCACCGAACAACGTCCCAAACGCGCTCCGGTGAAACCGCTTACACCAATACGGCGCTTTTTCTCGCGCGAAATGTTGATTGGCGGGATGATTGTTTTCACAGTGATCACCTTTATACTCTGGGCCGGATTGCAAATTTCTGCCGCGCGCAACCTGCCAGAAACACCCCAGCCCACCGCACCCTCAATCGCTGATGTGTTGCTGCCCTCCACTACACCTTCGGTTGAACCTAGCGCAACCGCTACCGTGCCATCTCTGATTGATGTGGCTGCCGAAACGGTGGTTGGCGGCATTACCGGGGCAAATAATCCAGCTGATCCGGCGAATGAAATTATCGAAGGGGCTGTACAAGTGCAGGTTTCAACCCGGCGGCGCGCTTTTGTGCGCGTGATTGTAGATGGAAAAATTGCCTTTAATGCACGTCTCGCGCCCGGCAGCATTCAAACCTTCGCCGGGGAAAAAAGCATCGAAGTTCTCAGCGGAGATGCGGCAGCCCTGCAAGTGACCTATAACGGTGTGGAATTGGGCGTGCTGGGCGGCGATAATGAAGTTGTCAATTTTATCCTGGCTCCCGATGGCCTGATTACCCCCACGCCAACTATTTCGCCCACCCCAACGCGCACCCCGCGGGTTACACGCACGCCGCGCGGAACGCAAAGTCCGTAGACGGATACGACAAATTGGTTCAATCTCTACGCACTTTTTATCATTTGGTTATACTGAGATTGAATCAATTTTAAGTGATTGGTTATTATGCCCCTTACTCAAAAAAACTTCCACCTGATCTCCCTTGGCTGCGCCAAAAACACAGTCGATTCCGACTCGATGGCGCAGTTGCTGATGCAAGACCACTTTGCACCCACCGATGAACCTGCCGAGGCCGAAGTACTCATCGTCAACACCTGTGGATTCATTGGTCCGGCCAAAGACGAATCGTTGCAAACTTTGCAAAACTTGGCCGCCGAAAAGAAACCCGGTCAGGTGTTGATTGCCGCCGGATGCTTGACGCAACGCTACGGCCAGCATGTTATTGAACAAGTCCCTGGCATTGATGGCATTCTTGGCACGCGCCGCTGGATGGATATTCTCGATGTCGTTAGCCAATTGCGCGATGGCAAACACCCTGGCCCGCTCTACCATCTGCCCGATGTCGCCGACGTAGGCCGCGACGATGCCGGGACGCAGCGCGTCAACGTGCAAGGAGGCAGCGCCTACCTGAAAGTTGCCGATGGCTGCCGCCGCCCATGCGCTTTTTGCGCCATCCCGCTCATCAAGGGTATTGCCGTCAGCCGTCCTATGGAGGCGATTCTGACCGACGCGCGCGCGCTGCAAGAGATGGGCGTGTACGAGATCAACCTGATCGCCCAGGACACCACCGATTACGGCCACGATCTCGGCATGCGCAACGGTCTGGCAACCCTGCTCGACGAGTTGAGCGCCGCCGTCCCTGATGTACCCTGGCTGCGGGTGCTCTACGCCTATCCTGGCTATGTCACTGATGAACTCATCGAAGTTATGGCTGAAAATCCACAAGTGCTGCCCTATCTGGATATGCCTCTGCAGCACGCCCACCCTGATACCCTGCGCCGGATGCGCCGCCCCGCCAATATGAACTGGGTCTACCGTACCCTGGAGAAAATGCGCGCTGCTATGCCCGATCTGGCTCTGCGCACGACCTTCATTGTAGGCTATCCCGGCGAAACCGATGCCGAATTTAAAACCTTGCTGGATTTCATTGACGAGATTCAATTTGACCGCGTTGGCGCGTTCCAGTTCTCCTTTGAACCGGGCACAACCAGCGAGCCTTTGGGTGATCCTGTTCCCGAAGATGTGAAACAAGCCCGTTGGGAGCAGCTCATGGAGCGGCAGCAAGCCATTTCACTGGCCCGCAACCAGCGCCTTGTCGGTGCCAGCCTGGATGTGCTCATCGAAGGCCAGGGCGATGGCATCTCATTGGGACGCAGCTATCGCGACGCTCCCGAAATTGACGGCATGGTCATCGTCGAAGACGATCTCCCCATCGGAGCGATGACCCCCGTCCGCATCACAGGCGCAATGCCGTATGATCTTACAGGCGTGTTAGATACAGCACAAGAGATTTAACGCAAAGACGCAAGGGAACAAAGACGCAAAGGAAAAATAAAAAAGCTCTGCGTTTTTGCATCTTTGTGGCCTTGCGTTAAAAAATATAGGGTGAAATGATGAAGGAAAATGAGATTAGCCGTGTGATTGTTGAATCAGCGATTGAAGTTCATCGTACACTTGGTGGACCAGGATTGCTGGAAAGTGTCTACGAAGAAGCGATGATTTGGGAACTTCAGCAACGCGACATCTCAGTTGAACAACAAAAAATCATTCCCATAGTCTATAAAGGGGAACAATTAGGAAACCCGCTTCGTCTCGATTTACTGGTTGGTGGATTAGTAATTGTCGAGATAAAATCAACATCTCAATACAACAAGATATTTGAAGCTCAATTACTCACTTACCTGCGATTGACAAATGTCAAACTGGGTATGGTCATCAACTTCGGTGAAAGACTCGTAAAAAATGGTATTCACCGTGTCGTCAACAATCTATAAAAAACTCTGCGCCCTTGCACCATAGCGCCTTTGCGTTAAATAAGGAATACCATGCTCAACACAAACACCCCCGAAATAAAATTTGCCCTTCACGCTGTGCGGCAGGCTTCTGAACTCGTACAACAAGTTCAGGCCGAGATGATCTCGCCTGCCCTCACAAAAGACGACCGCTCTCCCGTCACCGTGGCCGATTTCGCCGCACAGGCGCTAGTAGGCTACCTGCTCGACCAGCACTTCCCCAACGACCCAATGGTCGGTGAAGAAGATTCGGCTGTCCTGCAAACCCCCGAAGAAAAAGATACTTTGGCGCGCATCACCGATTTCGTCAGCCGCTTCACTGAGGGGGCTACCCCCGAAACAGTCTGCAACTGGATTGACCGCGGCTCTGCCGAATCGGCGCCGCGTTTCTGGACACTCGATCCCATTGACGGCACCAAAGGCTTCCTGCGCGGCGATCAATATGCTGTGGCGTTAGCGTTAGTCGAAAACGGCAAAGTTCAAATCGGCGCATTAGGCTGCCCTCAACTTCCATTTCCCGCGGGGAGCACCCTGGCGGGTGTGCTTCGCGAAGGGGCCGGGGGTGAGGGCGGCAGCATCTACATTGCCGCCCGCGGTCAGGGAGCCTGGGCCGCGTTCCTCAACGGCAGCAACACCGACTTCACCCAAATTCACGTTTCTACACAGGCCGATCCCACACAAGCGCGACTGATGCGCTCATTTGAGTCCGGACATACCAACGTCACGAAAATGGATGTTTTTGCCGAAGCACTCGGCGTGCAGGCCCAGGCCGTGCGCATGGACAGTCAGGCCAAATACGCCGTACTGGCCTCCGGCGGCGGCGAAATCTACCTGCGGATGCTTTCTAAAAGCCGCCCCGACTACCGCGAAAAAATCTGGGATCAAGCCGCTGGCTCGATCATCACCGAAGAAGCCGGAGGCCGCGTCACCGATCTGCACGGGCAAGAACTCAATTTCGGCCTCGGCCGTACCCTCGCCAACACGCGCGGCATCTGCGCTACCAATGGCATTTTACATGAGCAAGCTCTAGCCGCGCTCAAAGAAATTGCCGCATGATTTTTAACGCAAAGACGCAAAGGGGCAAAGGGGCAAAGGGGCAAAGATTTTATATATTTTTCTTTGCGACTCTGCATCTTTGCACCTTTGCGTTAAGGTTTAACGCATGTCCCGCACCGATTGGCTCGCCCTCGCCCTCAGCGCCCTCGCCACCCTAATTACCGGCTGGATCGCGCTCAATATCTTCGAAGACATTCCGCATCTTGAAGACGAATTTGCCTACGTCTGGCAGGCGCAGGTCATTGCCCGCGGCCAACTCACCACCCCCTCCCCCGACAACCCCAAAAGTTTTCTGGTGCCCTTCGTCGTCGATCACAACGGGCAGCGTTTTGGTAAATATCCCCTCGGCTGGCCGGTGGTACTCTCGCTTGGCGAGCGCCTGGGGCTGCGCGCCTGGGTCAACCCGTTTCTGGCCGGGCTGGGCATCTGGCTGACGTATCGGCTGGGGAAAAAACTACTCAATGAGCGCATCGCTCTGCTGGCAGCGGCTCTGTTACTAAGTTCCCCTTTCTTTTTGATGAATTCCAGCGCACTGCTTTCTCACGCCTGGGGGCTGGTACTCAGCGCAGGATTTGCACTTTTCTGGCTCGAGGCGCTGGATGAGTCGGACTCAGCTCGGGGCTGGCTGCTCACCTTGAGCGCGGCACTTACCCTGGGGGTCCTGGCCCTGAGCCGCCCCCTGACAGCCCTGGGAATCGCCCTACCCTTTGGCATCCACGGGCTGATTCTGTTGTGGCGCGGCCCTCAGAATATCCGCCGCCGCGTGCTGGTAATTGGCACTGTCGCTCTGCTCGTCGGGAGTCTGCATCTGTTGTGGCAGTACGCCGTCACCGGCAACGCACTGACCAATCCCTATACCCTGTGGTGGCCGTATGACAGGCTGGGCTTTGGGCCGGGGTTTGGCGTGACTGCCGACGGGCATAACTTGAAATATGCCTGGACAAATACCAAATTTAGCCTGCATGCCGGGCTGAGTGACCTGTTCGGCTGGGGCAAGCTCTCGTGGATTTTCTTTCCGTTTGGCCTGTGGGCGCTGCTTCGCCCTCACCCCTCCCCTCTCCCCCCGCCCTCAGGGGGCCAGGGCAAAATCTGGCTGCTCGTCAGCATTTTCCCCGTGCTTGTACTGATTTATGCCGCCTATTGGGTGGGGGCGTGGCTCTTCGGGCCGCGCTATTATTACGAAGCCCTGCCAGGGCTGGTATTGCTGAGTGCGGCTGGCATCGACAGGCTGGCAGGCTGGCCGCAGCGTTTTTCGGGTTGGAAGATGGCGCGCCCGTTGGTCGTGACTGGACTGGTTGCGCTGCTGGTGGCGATGAGTGCAGTGTTTTATTCGCCGATTCGTATCGGTTCACTGCGCGGGTTGTATGGCATCGAACGCGCCGCTCTGCAACCCTTTTTAACAGTTGATGCTCAGGCACTAACCCCGGCGTTAGTGATTGTACACCCGGAAAATTGGCGCGAGTACGCCGCCCTGCTCGAATTAAGCAATCCCTTTTTCGATGCGCCGTTTGTATTCGTTTATCACCGCGGCCCGCGCTCTACGAACGAAATTATGACGCTATTCCCACAGCGGACGGTGGTTCATTATCATCCTGATGAGCCGTGGAAGTTGTATACTGAAAAATAAAAAGAGCGCCGCTAGCGGCGCTCTTTTTATTTTTCGTCTATTTCAACATTGGCATTTTGATGCCATGTCGTTTGGCGGCATCTATCGCAATTTCATAGCCCGCGTCGGCGTGGCGCACTACGCCCATACCGGGATCACTGGTCAGCACCCGCGCGAGGCGCACCGCGGCTTCGGGCGTGCCATCGGCTACAATCACCTGCCCGGCGTGCTGCGAGTAGCCCATCCCTACGCCGCCCCCATGATGGAAAGAAACCCACGTTGCGCCGCCCACGGCGTTAATCAGGGCGTTTAGAATCGGCCAGTCGGAAACCGCATCGGAACCATCGAGCATAGCCTCGGTTTCACGGTTTGGGGAGGCCACCGAACCGGAATCAAGATGGTCGCGGCCAATGGCGATGGGCGCGCTGACAATGCCTTTCTCGACCAGTTCATTGAATTTTTGCCCCGCTTTTTCGCGCTCGCCATAGCCCAGCCAGCAGATGCGCGAGGGCAAGCCCTGTACGGGCACTTTCTCTTGTGCCATTTTGATCCAGCGGTGCAGATGCTCGTCGTCGGGGAAAAGTTCGAGGATTGCTTCATCGGTGCGGTAAATATCTTCCACATCGCCCGAAAGCGCTACCCAGCGGAATGGCCCTTTGCCCTCGCAGAATAACGGACGAATATAGGCAGGAACGAACCCGGGGAAATCGAAGGCGTTGGAAACGCCATAATCAAAAGCCTGTTGGCGCAAATTATTGCCATAATCAAACACTTCGCTGCCTGCTTTTTGGAAGGCCAGCATGGCTTCAACGTGCTTTGCCATCGATTCACGCGCCATCGCTTTATAGCCTTGGGGGTCTGAGGCGCGCATCTCGTCGGCGGCAGTCACACTCAGACTGGAGGGTACATACATCAGGGCTTCATGGGCTGAGGTCTGGTCGGTGACCACATCGGGGATGATGCCGCGGGTGACGAGTTCGGGGAAAATATCGGCGGCGTTGCCGACCAGGCCGATGGATTTTGGCTCTTCGTTGGCAACCGCCTCCTCGACGAGGGTCATGGCTTCTTCAAGGGTATCCACCACCACGTCCACGTAGCCGATCTCCTGGCGGCGATGGGCGCGGGCGGGGTCTACTTCCACACACAGGCATACCCCCTCGTTCATGGTCACGGACAGGGGTTGCGCGCCGCCCATTCCGCCCAAACCCGCCGTGAGTACGAACTTGCCTTTCAACGATTCCCAGCCCCGCTGACGCGCCAACGCGCCAAAGGTTTCATAGGTTCCCTGCAGAATGCCCTGTGTGCCAATATAAATCCACGAACCGGCGGTCATTTGCCCGTACATCATCAGCCCTTTGGCGGCGAGTTCGTCGAAATGTTCCCAATTGGCCCAGGCCGGGACCAGGTTGGAGTTGGCAATGAGGACGCGCGGCGCATCGGTGTGCGATTTGAATACAGCCACCGGCTTGCCCGACTGGACCAGCAGGGTTTCATCTTCTTCAAGATTTTTGAGCGATTCAAGGATAGCATCGAACGACTCCCAGTTGCGGGCCGCCTGGCCGCGCCCACCGTAGACGATCAGCTTTTCGGGAATTTCAGCTACCTCGGGGTCGAGATTATGCTGGATCATGCGGTAGGCCGCTTCAATGAGCCAGTTCTTACAGGTCAGTTGGGTGCCGCGTGGCGGATGAACAACGCGCGCTTGGGACATTAGAGCCTCCGTAGTGAATTTGCCCTCACCCTAACCCTCTCCCTATGGGAGAGGGCAGGGGTGAGGGTAGTAAATTAAGAATAAACCCCTCCCGGATATTATACGCCAGGAGGGGCAGGAGATTCAAACTTCGCTCGGTGAGGAGTTATGCTTCCGGTGCTTCTTCTTTCGGCGAAAATGTAGAGAAATGCGTCGAGCTGAGGCGATCAATCAGGTTCTTTTGCGCTTCACACCAGACCGGGCGCATGGGACAAATATCATTAAACGTGCAAACCCCATCATCGCCAACACATTCATTCAGCAAAATTGGGCCGTCAATCGCTTCGACAACATCCAATAAACTGATTTCTTGGGGATCGCGTGCCAACGAAACGCCGCCACGGGCGCCGCGCGAGGTGTGCAATAACCCGGCTACGGATAATTGGGATACAATTTTTGCTAAAAATGAGGCCGGAATATGTTGTTTTTCGGCAATTTTGCTAGTTGCCGCCCGTTTGCCTGGTCCCAAGGTCGTGAGATAATAAACGGCTCGTACCGCGTAGTCTGCCTGGCGAGTGATTTGCATAAGATATTTTCCTATATTTGGTCTTACGGATAAAATTTATCGGTTATATTTTAGAGTATATTTATCCAATCTACAAGTGATTAAGGTCATTGCATGTCAATGACCTTGCGCATGGGTACTCGTGCGCAATAGCACAGCCTATGGTAAGATTTTGCAGTATTCTGCGCAGTACATAACTGTCACTTCGCGTTCTGGAGGATCAATCACTATGAAACAAATCTGTGTTGTCGGTGTCGGCTATGTAGGGTTAATTACAGCCGCCGGTTTTGCCGATCTTGGCAATCGCGTTATCGCACTGGATATTAGCGAAGAAAAAATTGAAGGCCTGAAAAATGGTGAAATGCCCATTTACGAACCAGGCCTTGAAGAACTTGTCGAACGTAATGTTAAATCAGGCCGACTGACATTCACTACGTCCTATAAAGAAGGGCTAGATGGAGACACCGAGTTTGTCTTCATTGCTGTCGGAACTCCCTCAGGGGTCGATGGTGAAGCCGATCTGCAATATGTTGAGGCGGCCGCCAGTGATGTTGCCAGGCATATGAGCAGCGAGTTGGTGATTATCAATAAGTCTACTGTGCCAGTTGGCACCGGCGATTGGGTGGCCGGAATTGTCAAACGGAATCAACCTGAAGCCACTCCCTTTTCGGTGGTATCCTGCCCCGAATTTTTGCGCGAGGGCTCAGCTATTTTCGATTTCATGAACCCGCACCGCACGGTACTTGGCTCGCTCGACCGCGATGCCGCCGATAAAGTGGCTCAACTGCACCTGCCGCTGCGCGCGCCCATCGTGATTACCGATCTGCGCACCGCCGAGATGATTAAGTACGCCTCCAATGCCTTTCTGGCAACCAAGATTTCTTTCATCAACGAAATCGCCAATATTTGCGAAGCCCTGGGCGCCGATGTGACTGAAGTCGCTACCGGCATGGGCTACGACGAGCGCATTGGACATCACTTCCTGAACGCGGGTCTGGGGTATGGCGGTTCCTGCTTCCCCAAAGATGTACTTGCCCTGGCGCACATGGCCGAAGAAAAAGGCAAACATCCGCAGTTATTACATGCTGTCATGGACATCAACGCCGACCGCAGACCAATGGCGGTTGAACGCGTGATCCAAATGCTTGGCGGCGATGTCAAGGGCAAGATCATTGGCATGTTGGGGCTGGCCTTTAAGCCCAACACCGATGATATGCGCGATGCTCCCTCGATTGACATTGCCACGCAACTCATTGCCGCAGGCGCAACCGTGCGCGGCTATGATCCCGTTTCGATGGAAGTTGCCGCCCCACTCTTGCCGGATGTCGAAATGTACAACGATCCTTACTCGATGGCGGCAGGTTGCGACGCACTGATGGTCAACACTGAGTGGAACGAGTTCAAACAACTCAACCGCCGGCAACTGCGCGAAAGCATGAAGCAGCCAGTCATTTTCGATGGCCGTAACATCTACGACCCCGATGAGATGAAAGCACTCAACTTTATCTATCGCGGCTTGGGGCGCGGCTACAACGGCACAAATACGCCGGAAGCCTAGCATTCAAAACAATCACAAATGACGGAGGACGGAAGACAGACGACGAGAGTCATCGGCCTTCCGTCCTCCGTCTCCCATCTTATCACGTATGACCCAACCTCCCATTTGCAATTACGAAGGCTCCGATTACCAGACCACGTTCTGGGAAGAGGGCGGGCGCGCCTACGAAGATCAGGTAGAAGCTGTAGCCCTACGCCGCCTACTCCCCTCGGAAGGCAAACTCATGCTCGAACTGGGCGCAGGCGCCGGACGCAACACGCAGCGCTATCGTAATTTTGAGCGCGTCGTTCTGCTCGACTACTCCTTTACCCAAATGCAGCAGGCTCAGGCTCGCCTCGGTAAGAGCGACCGCTACACCTATATCGCCGGGGATGTCTATCGCCTGCCCTTCGTGGATCGTCTGTTTGATGCCGCCACTATGATTCGCGTGCTGCATCATCTCGCTGAGGCTCCGCAGGCGTTGGACGAAATCCGCCGCGTGCTGCAACCCGGTGCCATCTTTATCCTGGAATTCGCCAGCAAACTCAATCTCAAGGCCATTCTGCGCTACATTTTGCGCCTACAAAGTTGGAATCCCTTCACGCCAGAGTCGGTTGAATTTGTGCCACTCAACTTCGATTTTCACCCTCGCACCGTGCGCCAATGGCTCCACGCGGCCGATTTTCAGCTTGAGCGGCAATTAACGCTTTCCCATTTTCGGATTGGCATCCTTAAAAAATTGATTCCGACGAAAATTTTAGTTGCACTCGATGCAATGGCACAACTGACAGGCGATTGGTGGCAACTGACCCCCAGCGTATTTACCCGTTCCCGGGCGGGTGATAGTTCTAAAGGGGCCGCACCCGAGGGCTTCTTCCGTTGCCCGGCGTGTGGACAAACTTCCCTGACAGAATCCCCCGACGCGCTCCACTGCACAAACTGTGTGCGCACCTGGCCCATCGTGGACGGCATCTACGACTTTCGGGAAACCTAGAGTCGCCCTGAGGCGTAGCCGAAGGGTCTAGCGCAGCGTAGAGCGTTTCACTAGATTCTTCGTCGCTCCGCTCCTCAGAATGACGGAGGAAGTATCATGAACATCGCTATTATTGGCGCGGGGATCGCGGGCATGTCTGCCGCGTATGATCTTGTGCGCGCCGGTCACAGTGTTACGATCTATGAAGCCAGCGAAAAGGTGGGTGGCCTGGCCTCGGGTTTCAAAGAACCCCATTGGGATTGGTCGGTAGAGAAGTTTTACCATCATTGGTTCGCCTCCGACGAGTACATGCTCGGCCTGATCGAAGAACTCGGCCTGAGTGATAAAGTTATATTCCCGCGCCCCTATACCGTTCTGCTTCATAATGAAAAATGGTATCCTTTCGATTCGATTCTTCAGGCGCTGCTTTTCCCCGGCCTGGGCTGGGGGCTGGATAAGCTCCGCTTCGGGCTGGTAGGCGTTTACCTGCGCCTGACGAAGAATTGGCGCGCCCTCGAGAAGATTACCGCTCACGCCTGGATTCAAAAATGGGCGGGGAAGCGCGTTTATGAAAAAATGTGGGAGCCGTTGCTGATTGGCAAGTTTGGCCCGCATTATAAAGATGTACCTATGTCGTGGTTCTGGGCGCGTTTGCACGCCCGCACCACGCGGCTGGGTACGTATCAGGGGGGCTTTCAGGCTTTTTGTGATGATTTCGCCGAAATTTTGCGCGGCCTGGGGGTGGAAATATGCGTTAATACGGCGGTGAGTCAAATTCGTCAAAGTGATGAAACTGGCCTGATCTGCCAGACCGACCTTCAACCTGTAACATCCAACCTTCAACCCACTTACGACAAGGTACTTTCCACAACATCCCCGGCGTTGATGGCAAAATTGGTTCCAGCCCTCCCTGACGATTATTTGCGCGGGCTGTTGAATCTAAAATCGATGGGAGCAGTTGTCATCACACTATCGCTCAAACATCAACTCTCCGAAGAAGGCTACTACTGGTTTAGCCTTCCCAAAGATGCCGGGTACCCCTTTTTGGCATTGGTAGAGCATACTAATTATGTCTCGGCGGAGCATTTTGGGGGAGAACATATCGTTTATTGTGGCGACTATCTCGAAACCGATCATCCCTATTTCGAACTTAGCCAGGATCAACTTCTGGAACAGTATCTGCCTGCCTTGCGGCAGTTCAACCCCCGGTTCGAGTCCGATTGGCTCATCAAGAGTTGGCTCCACAAAACCAGATACGCGCAGCCGATCCCTGAGGTCAACCATTCCCGTAATATTCCCGCCATTGAAACGCCAATTTCCGGATTGTACTTTGCCAGCATGAGCCAGGTTTATCCCTGGGATCGCGGCACCAACTTCGCTGTGGAGATTGGCCGCCGGGCGGCGCAGTTGATGATATGACAAAAAAACAACACCCCCTCACCCGTTTGTGGGCCTACGCCCGCGAGCAGCGGCGCGGCATTATCATCGCCTCGCTATACTCCATACTCAATAAAATCTTTGATCTGGCCCCGCCGATGTTAATTGGCGCAGCGGTAGATGTGGTCGTGCAGCAGCAAGATTCGCTGATTGCCCGTATTGGCATTAAAGATACCGGCCATCAATTGCTGGCGCTGGCCGGGTTGACGGTTTTTATCTGGGTTTTCGAGTCGTCGTTTCAGTATTTATATCAAGTCGCCTGGCGCAATCTGGCCCAAACTTTGCAGCACGAATTGCGCATTGACGCTTACGACCATGTGCAGCATCTCGAGCTGGCCTATTTTGAAGACCGCAGCACCGGCGGCCTGATGGCGATTCTCAACGACGACATCAACCAGCTTGAGCGTTTCTTCAACGGCGGGGTCAACGACATCTGGCAGGTTATCACAACCGTATTGGTGATCGGCGGCATTTTCTTTTACACCGCGCCCAGCGTAGCCTGGATGGCGATGCTGCCAATGCCCATCATCGTTTGGGGTTCGATTCGCTTTCAGCGTACATTGGCCCCCAAATATGCAAAAGTGCGTGAGCGCGTTGGCATCCTCAATGCACAACTTTCCAATAACCTGAGCGGCATCGCCACCATTAAAAGCTACACCGCCGAAACACACGAACTTGCCAGCCTGACCGTTGAAAGTAACCATTATCGTCAGGCCAACCGCGATGCCATCACCCTCAGTTCAGCCTTTGTGCCCCTGATCCGCATGGTCATTATGAGCGGCTTCATTGCCATTCTCATCTTCGGCGGGCAGTTGGCGCTCAGTGGTCAATTGGCCGTAGCCACTTACAGCATATTGATCTTCATCACCCAGCGTTTACTCTGGCCGCTCACTCGCCTGGGAGATACGCTGGATTTATACCAGCGGGCGATGGCTTCCACTGATCGGGTGCTGGATTTGTTGGACACACAGCAAACCATCCCCAGTGGTGATACTAATTTAGAAGTAGATACCGTAGAAGGGGCGATTCAGCTCAAAGATGTGAGCTTTGAATATCAATCGGCCAAAGATCAAGCCGTTATTCGAGGGTTGTCGCTGAATATTGAGGCAGGGCAAAGTGTGGGGATTGTCGGCTCGACGGGCGCGGGTAAAAGTACGCTGGTAAAACTGCTGTTGCGCTTCTATGATGTGCAATCAGGCGCCATAGAGCTAGACGGGCACGACTTGCGCGCCCTGGAAAAACAATCGCTGCGCCGGGCCATCGGATTTGTCAGCCAGGATGTTTTTCTATTCCACGGCACGGTGCGCGAGAATATTGCCTACGGCACATTTGATGCCACCGATGAGCAAATTATTGAAGCGGCCCAAATTGCCGAAGCGCACGATTTTATTATGCAACTCCCCCAGGGGTATGAGACCATCGTCGGCGAACGCGGACAAAAGCTCTCTGGCGGGCAACGCCAGCGTATATCGATCGCCCGCGCGGTACTCAAAGACCCGCCTGTGTTGATTCTGGATGAGGCGACTTCTTCCGTGGATAATGAGACTGAAGCCCTGATTCAACGTTCGCTGGAACATATTGCCGTGGGGCGTACAACTATCATCATTGCCCATCGACTCTCCACGGTGCGCAATACAGACCAAATTTTCGTATTGGAGCGCGGCCAGCTTGTTGAACAAGGCACGCATGACGAACTGGTTGCCAGCCCAGGAATATACGCCGGTCTATGGGGTGTGCAAACAGGTAAAAAGGTCGAAAAATAAATACAACAGGTGGGTTTTGCCCACCTGCTGTATTTATTTTTCGACCATCTCGCTCTGGGCGGGTTGGGCTAACAGTCTGTTGATCTTGCGTAAATCCATCCACCACTGGTTGATCGGGCGTTGATGTTCCATATCGACCATACGCTCAAAATCGCGCATCGCATGGTAGCGATATTTGCCTTCTTGCAATCCGATAAACGAACTGCGCGTGGAATTAGCCTCGCATTCGTCAATCAAAAAATTGAGCGCCAGCCGCGAGAGCCGCGTGGCGTGAATGCGGTCAAAGGGGGAGGGATCGCCACCCTGTTGCTGATGCCCCAAAATAGCCGGGCGCACATCGAATAAATCTTGCCCTTCTTCCTCGAAGAGCGCGCACATAAAATGGGTGGAATACACTGAATTCGCATATTCGTTGCGAATCATCAACCCCAGGCGCTTGCCTAATTTAAAGCCGCGGCTCAACGTATCTACATCGCGTTGCAAATCACTGAGGGTAACCCCCTCTTCATTGATGTAGACCCGCTCTGCCCCCGTTGCCATGCCCCCCAGCAGAGCCAGGTACCCGCACCAGTGGCCCATCACTTCCACCACAAAGCAGCGCCGCGTCGCCCCTGCCGATTGTTTAATCTTGTCAACCGCATCCACAATGCTATTCAACGCCGAATCCGCCCCAATACTTAACTCCGAGCCGGGTAAATTATTGTTGATCGAAGCGGGCACGCAAATAACCGGGATATTGAAGGCGGGATAATTGGTGCGCTCGTTATACAGCTTATTGGCGGCTTCGTAGGCATTCCATCCGCCAATCACCAGCAAGGCATCCAGTTCATTGATTTCGATATTGCGGGCAATTTGATATAAGTCGCTGCCTTTGGGCAGGTGGCGGCTGGTGCCCAGGTCGGAGCCGCCGCGCGAAGCCCATCCACTGGCGCTCATCCATGCAAGTTCGCGAATCTCTCCGGCTGCGAAACCCTCAAAACCATTGGCAATCCCTAAAATAATATGGCCGCGATCCAGCCCCAGGCGCATAGCAGCCCGCGTGGCTGTGTTCATCCCCGGCGCGGGCGCGCCCGCATTGAGTACGCCAATCCGGAAGCGTTTTTGCCCTGGTGCGGGGGGGTGTGGCAAGGCGCGCACCATGACCATTAGCGTGTTGAAGGCATCCGTAAAACTGGAGCTGCGCAACTGCATCGCTTTTTCGTAATCTTTAGCGGCAATGGCTTGCGCAACGGCCTGTGTAGTTTCGACACAGGCCATCAGGGGTTTGCGGGTAATGCGATTTCCGGTAATGCCAATATGCAGCGGTTCATCGTCGGGCTGCGCTTCCATGAGCGCCTGGACAGCATCATAGCCCAAAAATGTACCCAGATTGCGGTCGAAAGCGCTGGGGCGTCCGCCGCGTTGCACATGCCCCAAGACCGTCACGCGCACATCTTCGCCCAGACGTTCTTCAAGGACGCGTTGTACATCGCTGCTGCCAATATAGTTGCCATCTCGGTCACGCGCACCTTCGGCCAAAACCACAATGCTGTCGCGGCGTCCGGCAGCACGACCAGCCCGCAAACGCTCGGCCATCACATGCTGCCAGTTTTCTACATCAGGCGGATTTTCGGGAATCAGCACCCAATCGGCGCCGCAGGCCAGTGCGCCCATCAGCGCCAGGTAGCCACAATTGCGCCCCATCACTTTGACGACAAACGTGCGCTGATGGCTGGCTGCCGTGCTGGTGAGCGCGTCCACGGCCTCGGTGATGCGATGCAGCGCAGAATCGGTGCCGATGGTCATATCCGTTCCGGTGAAATCATTGTCGATGGACCCAACCATCCCGACAATCAGCAGATTCGGATGAGCGTTGGCTTGCTCGGGGGTGATTGCTCCGCTTTGGGCGAGTTCTGCCACCAGACCGGGCCACTCCTGCCGGAAGAGATTCGCCCCGGTGAGTGAGCCATCCCCCCCAATGACGACCAGCCCCTCGATGCCGCGTTCGATCAAATTTCTGGCTGCAATCAAGCGTCCGGCGCGTTGACGGAAATCATCACAGCGCGCCGTTCCAATGACTGTGCCGCCGCCTTGCAAAATACCCCCGACTGAATCCCAATCCATTTTACGAATTCTCTCGCCGCCATCGACCATGCCCTGGTAACCTTCGTAGATGGCATACACTTCCAGGCCGTGCTCTAACCCGGTGCGGACAACCGAACGCACCGCGGCATTCATGCCCTGGGCATCGCCGCCGCTCGTAAAAACTACTATTCGTTTTATCATGATAATGTTGTCTCTTTCTCGCGCGCCGATGCGCCGCGTATTGTAGTTAAATTTATAGTGTTTCTAACTTTTCTGGTGATTGCTCAGCCTCGAACAGGAAGAGGCCAAAAAAAGGGGTGTGCGTGGGGGCGTATGCCCCCACGCACACCCCTTTTTTCGGAATTCTCTCTGCGAAGGCATTAGCCTGAGCAATTACCTTTGCTGGATATAGTATAGCTCACATAAAAATATCGTTTGACTAAATTTTACCGCGATCCGCTCACGAATTCTTTACCGATAAGGCTGTTCGCGTTATAGTATGCTCGCCAGTATTGTATACTGCGAATCGAAACAACTATGAATCTCCAAATCTTAAAAAACGCCTCATGTTACCTCACCCGTCCGTATTTCTTGCTGAAAAACTACGACCGCGGCGATCTGCGCCCCGATCTCATCGCCGGGTTGACTGTAGCGATTGTGATGTTGCCTCAAGCGATTGCCTTCGCCATGATTGCCGAATTGCCGCCGCAAATCGGGCTGTATTCTGCGATTGTGGCTTCCATCGTTGGGGCGTTGTGGGGCGCATCGAATCACCTTCATACGGGCCCCACCAATACAACTTCGCTGCTGGTGCTGACCATTTTGTTGCCGTTGGCACAACCCGGCTCTCCGGAATTTCTGGCGATCGCGGGCTTAATGGCCATCATGGTGGGCATTTTTCGTTTGGCGCTGGGTATGGCTCGCATGGGGATTATGGTCAACTTTATCTCCGACTCGGTCATTATTGGGTTTACCGCCGGAGCAGGGGTTTTAATTGGCGCGAACCAACTGCGCCATTTACTGAATTTAAATATTGCCAGCACGCCATCGCTATTGCTCACGCTTAAAGAGATTAGTCTGCACATCATGGAGACGCATATTATCAGCTTTGGGGTTGGCCTTGCCGCTATTTTACTCATTCTTCTGGTGCGTGCGTTAAAACCCAAATGGCCTGCCCCTCTCATCGCCATGATTATCGCCGGGGCAGTCGTCGGTATGTTCCATCTTGATCAACAGGGTGTCAAAATTATCGGTGAACTACCCCGCAGCCTGCCTCCCCTCAGCAAGCTGAAACTGGATTTGGCCGTCATCGGGGAACTTTCAACCGGCGCGCTGGCGTTAGGCGCCATCGGGCTGGTGGAGGCAATTGCCATCTCGCGCTCCATCGCCAGCATATCCGGGCAACGTCTCGATAGCAACCAGGAATTTGTGGGACAGGGCTTAGCCAATATTGCCTGCGGCCTATTTTCAGGCTATACCGTATCAGGCTCATTTACCCGCTCTGGCATCAACTACGATGCCGGAGCACGCACCCCGATTGCCAGTATTTTCTCCGGGATTTTTGTACTCATCTTCATGCTGGCCTTTGGCCCGCTAGCGGCTTATATTCCACGCACAGCTCTGGCAGGGGTACTCATCGTCACGGCCTATAGCATGGTGGATCAGGTGGAAATCCGGCGCATTTTGCAAGGCACCCGTGGCGACCGGTTCATTATGATAGCCACTTTTTTGGCAACACTGTTCCTGCCGTTGCAATTTGCTGTGCTAACTGGGATCATGCTTTCCCTGGCGATTTATATTTTGCGCACCAGCGTCCCCAGCGTTGTGCCCGTGCTGCCCGCTCAGAATTTTCGTCATTTCAGTTATCAGCCCGATAAAGCTCACTGCCCACAATTAGCCATTTTCGATATTCTCGGCGATTTGTATTTCGGCGCGGTCAACCATGTGGAAGAAACTCTGCGAGCGCATTTGGATGAGCATCCCGGCCAGCGCTTTTTGCTGCTGCGGTTGAACAGCGTTCACCAATGCGACATCAGTGGGATTCACACCCTGGAAAGTATCGTGGACTATATGCGCGAGCGCGGCGGCGATATTTTCTTGATGCGCATTCAACCACCCGTATTAAAAATGATGCAAAGCACCGGTTTTATCGAGAAGCTGGGTGAAGACCACTGCCTGCGCTACGAACACGCGATTAGTTTTCTCTATCATCGCATTCTCGATCCGGCGATTTGCGTTTATGAGTGTAGTCAGCATGTTTTTCTGGAATGTCAGAATCTTCCCAAAAAGGCAGAACATGCCTTGGAGTTGTCCATCAAGACTGAGATTCCTGCCGGAGATGTAGCGGGGGTTCCACCGCTGGAGCTATGGGTTGAACTGCATACTCCCAGCCCGCCGCGGATTATTGATGTGCGCGAACCGCGCGAGTTTAAGCGCAAACACATACCGCAGGCAGAATCACGCCCCTTATCGAACCTGCTTGCGGATACCGACCAAATTGAGATCAATGAAAATGTTGTTTTTGTATGCCATGGGGGCAGACGCAGCACGCGGGTGACGTATCTCTTCGCGCAACAAGGTTATCCAAGCGTGCGCGTGTTGCGCGGCGGGTTATTAGCCTGGGAAAATGCCGGTCTATTAGAAGCGGTTGACGCGTAGAGCAGCTTGTGAGTGTCATGATGAACAAAGATAATGCAGTTTTTCAGGATAAATAGATGAGCGAAAAAATTTCCCCCAATTTAGGCTTGAGCCTGGTGCGAGTAACCGAAGCCGCGGCGTTGGCCGCCGGACGCTGGATGGGGCGCGGCGATCCGATTGCCGCTAACCTCACGGCTACCGCTGCAATGGCAGATACCTTCAACACGCTGGATGTAGATGGCTGCATTGTAATTGGGGAAGAAGGCCGTTTGGGGTTGGCATCGCCCCTCAACAGCGGAAATCATATTGGCAACCGAAAAGGCCCTCCCATGGATATTGTAGCCGATCCGATTGATGGCACCAGCTTGCTCATCAAAGGTAGCCCCGGAGCGATTTCAGTTGCTGGAATTGCGCCGCGCGGCTCGATGTGGGCGCCTGCTCCCGCGGTGTATATGGAAAAAATTATTGTGGGGAGCCGGGCCGCCGAGGCCCTCGTCCCGGAGTGTATGGATGCCCCCGCGGCGTGGACGCTGGCTCTGGTGGCGCGCGTTACGAACAAGCATGTGCGCGATCTGGTGGTTTTTGTACTCGACCGGCCGCGTCACGCAGACCTGATTAAAGAAATTCAGGCGACCGGCGCGCGCGTGATTGCTCGCAGCCACGGGGATGTTTCAGGTGCGCTGATGGCTGCCAGTCAGGATTTGAATGTGGATATTCTCATGGGCATCGGCGGCGTGTCGGAGGGGGTGATTGCAGCCTGTGCAGTTAAATCACTCCGCGGGGCCATGTTGGGACGCCTGGCTCCGCAATCGCCTGAGGAGGCCGAAGCTGTACGCGTCGCCGGGCTGGATAGGCAACAAATCCTCACCAGCAACGAGTTGGTAAACGGGAATAGTATCTATTTTGCAGCTACAGGAATCAGTAATGGGGGTGTGCTGAATGGTGTGCATTACAGCGGCGCAATGGCTGAAACCGATTCGATCATTTTGCGCTGCGAAACCGGCAGCCGCCGCTCGGTGCATACTGAGCACTTGCTGGAGTTGGAGTAAATCCTTCGTGCAAAATTATTTAGCGCAAAGGCGCTAAGTTTCCACGAAACGGAGTAACAATCGATCTGTGTGCGTTAAGCTTTCGCCAGGGGTAGGTAAACTCGAAAAGTGGTGCCTTGCCCTTCCACGCTGTGGATTTGCATCCGCCCCCCGAGGTAGTCGATATTTTGTTTAACAATGCTCAACCCCAGGCCCGTTCCCGTAATGCCGCTTCGTTTGGCGTTCTCTGCTCGATAGAACTCATCCCCCAATTTTTCCAGGGCAGCCTGCGGGATGCCAATTCCGCTATCCACAACACAAATTTCCACCTCATCGGACACTAACTGCATACTCACTTCTACCGAGCCGCCCTCCGGGGTGTACTTGATAGCATTGCTGATGAGGTTGCCCAAAATGCGTTCAAGGCACTCCGAAGTTGCCAGAATTTCAAGCGGCGTTTCAGAAATATGAAACGAGATTGCAATATTCTTGTGCTCGGCCTGGATGCAAAAACGATCGAGGCTGGCCTGCAAGGCGGCCTGCAGGGGCAACAGAGTGAGCAACGGTTCGTCAGCGAGGGTTTTGCTGGAGGCCAGGTCTAGCAGGTCGTTAATCAACGTCATCAGTTCATCCATCCGGGCGTCAATGCGGGTGAGAATTTCGCCCTGTTTTTCAGATACAGTGCCAGCCAGGCCGTGGATCAGGGTGCGCAATAAACTTTGCGCCGCGCTGACCGGTGAGCGCAGTTCGTGCGCTACCATCAGCGTGAAAGTCGATTTAAATTCACTGAGTTTTTCGGCGGATTCTTTTTCGATCGCCAGCAACGCGGCTTCCTGCTCAATGGCTTGCAGACGCTGGGCCTCAAGCAAAAGCTGACGCTTTTCCATCCCCTGGCGCACGGTTAGCAACAGCATATCGGCGCTGAAAGGCTTGGCAATGAAATCGTAGGCGCCCTGCTTGATGGCATCCACAGCCAGTTCAACGGTGGCATAACCGGTGACGATAATGACGACAATATCTGGGTCGATTTCGTGCGCGGGGGCAACCAGATCAATACCGCGCCCATCGGGCAGCATCACATCCAGCAAAACCAGATCAAATTTTGCTTGCCGAATTTTTTGCAGGCCCTCCTCGAGGGTGGCTGCCGTTTCAATGGAATATCCTTGCGGTTCGAGCGCCCGCTGCACGCCACGATGAATGCCGACTTCATCATCCACAATTAGAATTTTGCCGCTAGCTTCCATAATCTTTCTTCCACTGCGCCTGAGGGAGTTGCACCGGCAGCGTAATCACAAAGGTAGTGCCAACACCTTCCTGACTTTGCGCCACAATTTGGCCGCGGTGCATTTTAATAATGCCGTACACTATCGAAAGCCCCAACCCGGTACCCTTACCCAGTGCCTTGGTGGTAAAAAACGGGGCAAAGAGTTTACGCAAATGTTCGGGCGAAATACCACAGCCCGAATCACTCACCTTGATTTCTATCCACTGTCCATTGGTAGGCTGGGCTGAAATTTCGATCTGCCCTTCGCCATCAATTGCGTCGGCGGCATTGCTCAATAAATTGATGAATACCTGCTGCAATTGGGCCGGATCAGCCTGAATGGCGGGTATCTGGGCATCAAAATCCTGAATGATCTTTATACCTTCAAAAGCTGGTTGGTGGTAAATGCTCGTCAATACTTGTTCCACCAACGCGGGGATATACACATCTTGAGTCAGCAATTCTTGTTGGCGAGAGAAGTTCAGTAAATCGGCAACAATATTTTTGCAGCGCGCCGTTTCCTGAATAATCACTTTCAGGTCTTCGCGTTTGGGGTCATCCTCAGGGGTTTCTTTTTTGAGCACATCTGCCAGCAGCAAAATTGTTCCCAGGGGATTATTCAATTCATGGGCTATGCCCGCGGCAAGCTGCCCCAGCGAGGCCAGTTTTTCTTTATGCAATAACTGCTGTTGGGCGCTATCGAGTTTTTCCACCATGATATTGAACGATTCGCCGAGGGTTGCCAGTTCGCTGCTGCCCTCGGCGCGCACGCGTACGGTCATATCGCCTTCAGCCAGACGTTGATTGGCTTCAACCAGGCGCACAATGGGGCGCGTGATAATTTGAGCAATCGGCACAGCCGTAATAGCCGTGAGCGCCAGACAAATAATAATAATCAATACTACGCGGTCATTAAAGTCTTTGACCAGTTGTTCAAACGAAGCCACCCGCGCGCCTACATACAGACTACCCACTACGCTCCCCTGATGATCATGTAATGGTTCGTAGCGCGTCATATAAGTTTCGTTGACTACAAAAGCCACACCGTTATAAGCCTGACCTTGCTCTAAAACAGATTTTCCCACTTCGCTGGAAATGCGCGTTCCTACCGCGCGGCTGCCATCCGCATCCGGAACATTGGTCGAGACGCGCATATCGCCGAAAAAGATCGTCACCGTATCCACTCCGGCCAGGTCTTGAATGCGGTCTACCAGCGTGAAATCATTGTTGAATAAATACCCTACCAGCACCACGCCCAAAAGTGTTTCATCGGCATCATGCAATGGATACGCAGCCGTCAGCGTTAATCCGGCAGTGCCCTCGTTCTCAAACAACAGGTCTGGCGCCGATTGAGGCGTATCTCGTAAAGGCACATGCGCTTGCTCAACCAGGCCAATATTGTCCAGGAGTTCTGCCGAGATAATCTCTGTAGCGCCGTAACCCTCCCCCGTTGCCAGCACGCTGGCTACGATGGGTAGTTCGCTCCAATTGCCGCCCGAATAGGGTTCAGACAGCTTTCCATCCGCCGATACGGTGCGGGCGATAACGATTTCTCCGTGGGTATCCAGTAGCACAATCAGATGCGTGCCAGACAGGGGCGGGATTGATATTTTGCGGGCAATTTTTTCAACCAAATAATCCCGCGCAATAGCATTTCCCACCTGTGCGGCCCGAAATCGTTGCAAGAGTTCCGTATCGGTTAACACCCGCTGGCAGGCAGCAACAGCCTCATCTAACTCCAGTTGATAAAAAGACTGCGCCAGATACATATCACGCGCCACGCGCTCATTTTGGGCATTCACCAGATACGATTCAATCACCCGCGCAACCAGCAAGGAGCCTAATGCCACTGTAATCCCTACCAAAAGGGAGAACACGGCAATCAGCAATATCTGCAAACGCCCGCGCAAAATGCCGATGATGAATTCTCGCATAACAAATTTGGCCCTCATCCCTCTCGCTTACGCTCGACTCCCCTCTCCCAATTCTGGGAGAGGGGGATGGAGTGTGAGGGTAGCAATAAATTTATTGTACTCGTTACCGGCTTAGAATCCAATCGACCTTGCCGAGCAGCCCGGCGGGATCAATGGGTTTGTCCACAAAAAGCTCCACCGGCAAATAGTCAATGTCGGGTTCAAAGCGCAGCGGCGTTGTGCTATGGATCGCCGTCAGCATCAGAATGGGCAAATCCTTGAACTCGGCAAATTCTGAAGTCGGGTCGGGGTTATGCAACTTGAGCGCCAACTGGAAACCGGCGGTGTGTGTTTCCATCATCACATCCAGAATCACTAGCTCAGGGCGCTCTGCCCGGATTTTTTCAATGCCGTCCTGGCTGTTGTGGGCCTCGATGATTTCATGCCCCACACTTTCCAGCGTCATTCGGCAAGCCGCGATGATATCAACATCATCATCAATCAAGAGAATTTTAGCCATTTTTTGTCCTTTCGATCATTTTTGTCATTCTGAGCGAATGCGAAGGGTCTAGCAAAGCGTCTTTGCGTTCAGGTGCAAGTGTCACTTCGTTCAGCATGACGCATTTCTTTATTGATATTTTTTTATTTTATCCGCGTTCATTTGCGGTTGCTTTTCAAGATATTCGGTTTCTACTTCTGTGTGGATTGCCGTTAAAAGCTCCTGGGTTACATCTCGAACCGCTTCTGCCACCAGGGCGCTCAGACCCTGAGCCAATGCCACGCTCTGAGGCTGGATGCCATACAACGTAATCTGGGGCAGGGCAACCCCTAAAGCTTGGGCAATCGCCAGCGTCTCAGGGAGGGATGCGTGGTGCAGCGAGAGATTGGCGCGCATATCGCCGGGTGAAAACGCCGCCGCATCGAGATCAAAACGCTGCCAGGCTCCCGATGGCTGTTGCATTTCCACCGCGTCGATCACAAAAACGCGTTCATAACGTTCAGTGACTAGCGTGGTTAGCAAACCGCTGCGGCTGCCATTATACAGCGCCACATTCGCGGGCAAGGCAAGCTCGCTGAGTGCATCCAGCACGGCTAAACCGGCGCCGTCATCGCCGCGCAAGGAATTACCCAGGCCGCAAACCAACACATCAGACATATTTTATTTCCAGCATATGCGTGGAGCATGAAATGCACGGATCGTAAGCCCGCACGAGCATTTCCAGCGCCAGAGTGATTTCATGCTGCTCTTTGTGCATCACTTGGGGAACCAGGGCGCGCATATCGGCCTCGATATTGGCTAAATTCTGCCCGGTGGGGATAATGCAGTTGGCGCCGCTCACCAGCCCGTCGGTGACTTCGTAATGATGATACAGCGTGCCGCGCGGCGCTTCGCAGGCGCCCACACCATCGCCAGAACTACGCGGCGGGGTGACCAAATCTTCCCACTGAATGCCATCGGCGAGCAAATGGTCGATAATGGCAATTGAATCTTCTACGCAATGCGCAATTTCGACCACCTGGGCGGTGGTATTCATATAGGGGTTGATGCAGCCCGGGTTCAGGTTGAGCGCTTCGGCAGCCGAGCGGGCGCGCGGGTGTAATTTTTCGTGATTGAGATTGAAACGCGCCAGCGATCCCACCATATAGGTCTCGCGCTGGTTGTAAGTATGCTTGGCGGTTGAATGAGTCACCACATGCTCGTTGGTCACGCGGCGATATTCTTCAATCGGCCAGGTGATGCCTTCGCTGCTGGCAATCGTATCGCCGATAAAGCAATATTCATCTTCGGCGGTGAGCGCCATGAACTCGGTGTCGCGCTCAAAAGCGGGCATGGGCAGGTTTTCGTAGAGGATCACTGTGGCATCCACATCTTCGAGCAGGGCATCCAGGCGTTGGCGCAGAGCTTTGAGTTCTTCTATTGAAGGGAAATGTGTGAAGCCGCCCACGGCCATCGAGATGGGGTGCGTGTGCCGCCCGGCGATGGCAGCGCAAATATCACCGGCTAATTTCTTCATGCGCAGGGCGCGCAGCACCACTTCGGGATGAGAACCCGCCAGGGGAATCACAGAACCCACACCGAGGAAGTCCGGGGCAACCAGCATATAGGCGTGCAGCACATGGCTATCGAGCATTTCGGCGTGCATCTGCAATTTGCGCAGCAGCACCGTTTGGGGCGTGGGCACCACCCCCAAGGCATGTTCCACCGCCAAAACCGAGGCCGTCGCATGGGTCACGGCACAAATTCCACAAATGCGCGAGGTGAGATGCGAAGTCTGATGATAGGGCTGCCCCAACAACATAGCTTCGAAATAACGCGGCGCTTCGATAATTTGCAAATCGCATTGTTTCAACTCGCCGTTTTGCACATCGACAACCAGATTGCCGTGGCCTTCAACGCGGGTAATATGGTGAACGTCTATTTTTACGTCTTTAGTGGTTACTGTCATAGTTACACGTCCATCAGTTGATAGGTGAGGAAAAGCTGCTGTTTGGCTTCGGATTCGGCGAAGGGGATATTATTTTCGCTCATGGCGATGGCGAGGCCTTCCAGGTTGGGGTTGGGGATCAGGCCACGGCAGCCTTCGCAGCCCACACCCAGGGCGGTGCAGATGGCATCGCAACCGGCGCGGGTGACAGAACCCAGGCAGGCTTTGCCCTGGAGCATCACACAGGCATTCTCGCGCAGCTTGCACTCCACACACACGGGATAGTCGGGCAATTGTGGGGCGCGTCCCTGCAACAGGGCTTTGACCGCGGCGATAAATTCGTTTTGGTCAATCGGACAGCCGGGGATGAAATAATCGACGGTGATGACTTCGCTGGCCGGGCGTGCGGCATAGGCTTTTGGCGTTTCGACATCGTTGCCATAGACATAGGCGCTGGCCTGGGCCACGGCCTGGCGGTTACGCAAGGCGTTCACGCCACCCATGTGGGCGCAGGCTCCCAGGGCAATCACCACAGCGGCTTGTTCCCGGATTTTTAACAAGCGTTCTTCATCTTGTTGGCGGGTACAACTGCCTTCTACGAAGGCAATTTGATAATCTTCGCCGCGCTCGGTCATGGCTTCGCGGAACTGGACGATCTCAACCGCGTCGAGCAATTCGACATGCGTTTGCAACGAATCGACCACGGTTAGCTGGCAGCCCTCGCAACTGGCGAAATCAAAGAAGGCTATTTTCGGTTTTGCGGGCATCACATTGCCTCCCCAAGATTTTTAATTTGCGCGTAGGAGAAGCTGGGGCCATCCTGGCAGCAGAATTTATCGTTGATCTGGCAGTGGCCGCACTTGCCCACGCCGCATTTCATGCGCCGCTCCAGGCTGAGCCAGATATTAGCGTCGCGCAGCCCTTTACTGAGCAGTTCGGCAAGCACAAAGCGATACATGATCGGCGGGCCGATGGTCACGGCGATAGTGTTATGTACGTAGACGGGAATATCGGGGATCAGGGTGGTAATCACGCCGGTATTGCCTGTCCAATTGGCATCGGCCTGATCTACAGTGACGCGGAAATCCACGTCGTCACGCGCCTGCCATTCGGCGAGTTCGTCGGTGAAGAGCAACTCCGAGGGAGTACGCGCCCCGTAGAGGACGATCACGCGTCCATATTGGCTGCGATGGTCGAGCACTTCATTGATCAGCGCGCGCGCCGGGGCCAATCCCAGGCCACCGACGATGAACAGCAAATCCTTGCTCTGGAAACGTTCCAGCGGGAAGGGGTTGCCATACGGGCCGCGGATGCCCAGAAAGTCGCCCGTCTGAAGGGTGTGCATCACGTTTGTCAGATCGCCTGCTTTGCGAATGCATAACTCAAATGATCCGTTGCTGCGGCTGGGCGAAGAAGAAATGCTGATCGGCGCTTCGCCCACACCCAGCAGGGAGACTTCGACGAATTGGCCGGGTTGATGATCGAGCGACAAGCCGCCGGGCAGTTCAATGGTGTAGAGTTTTTCCTGATGGCTCATGGATTGCACATTGACGATGCGCGCCATTACGGGAGCATAAATGGAAGTGGATTTCAAGGCTTCACGCAAAGGGGTGCTCATGCGCGCACCTCCGTTTTGCTATTGGTTTCACCAATATAGTGCTTCTCTGTGGAGAGTTGATTCAACACACCGATGGGCGTGATCTTCACCAGACATTGTGTGGCACAGCGCCCACAGCCTACGCAACCTTCTAGGCCATCGTACTGGCTGAGGTATTCGTATTTATGGGCAAAGCGATGCCGCAGCCGTTTGGCGCGTTTGTTGCGGAAATCGTGTCCCCCGGCGACCAGCGCAAAACGCTCTAATTGGCACGAATCCCACACTCGGGCGCGGGTACCCGATTGCAGCGAAAAATCAACTGTATCGAAGACATCAAAACAAAAACAGGTGGGGCAGGTGAGATTGCAGGTGCCGCATCCCAGGCATTTTGCGCCGATTTCAGCCCACACCGGGCTGGATTGCGTGACTGAAAGTAATTTGGGCAAATCTTGCGCGTCCGCATTCAGGCGATAGGGGAAGCGCGATAAACGCTGGCTCATCACCTGATTGAGACGGTCGAAATCTTCGGGGAGGGCCGCGCGTGCGGGGGCAAAGCCATCCAGCAGGGCGGCACCTTTTTCGGAGCCAATCCCGGCGGCATAGGCTTCACCCAGATCGGTGAGGTGCAGGTCAAATTCTTCGGGAACAAAATGCGTGCCCATATCCTGGCAGAAGGCCTCCGGCGAGCAGGGTTTGAGGCAGTCGAGACTGACCAGCGTTGTGTTGGCGCGCCGCTCCCGATAATGCGGATCGACCATCGGGGCGCGCATGACTTCATCCAGCAAACTCACCGCGTGCATATCGCAGGTGTGAATGCCCAAAATAACCGTCGGACGGGTATCGAATACCGGTTGGACAGCAGGTTCGGTTTCTTTGCCATTACCCTTGAAACGGATCAATTCCTCACGCTGTGGCAGCAGCATCTTCTTGGGGGGCAAGATGGTGGTGGCATAGTCCAGGTTTACTTCAGCGGCTGAATGAATTTCAGTAAAACGGGTTTTGCCCTGCCGAGTCTGCGGGGCATAGACTGTATGCGCTGAGGCGAGAAACTCGATCCACGCTGGCAGCGCAGATTTTGGAATTACTTTAAAACTCATTGCTTCTCCTTGTTGCTATATTTTATAATTGCAACTCGCTAATCTCACTAAGTATTTATCCGAAAATTCAAAATAGGTGCTTTTCAAACACCAATACATCGAAAAAAATGTCATTCTGAACCCCCGAAGGGGGTGAAGAATCCCTACTATGTGGATT
>JABGRQ010000155.1 GCA_018648225.1 Chloroflexota bacterium | reverse complement strand
TGTAACGGTTGGCGTATGTCAAGATGAAAAAAACAGAGCATGGTTGATTTTTCCATGCTCTGTTTTATAGTTTTACTCAGCGGAGTTTGTGTCGCGAGTTGTTCTAATTGGGTCGGTCGTGGATTGGCATCATGAAGACCGGTTTTGTTGTTTTCTCAACAACACGCTGGGCTTCACTTCCCATCATTAATAGGTCAACACCACCACGGCCGCGTGATGTACTCATAATCAAATCAACATTTTCGTTATCTGCAACCTGGACGATGGTGCGAGCAGGCAATGAGCCGGTGACGATTATGCGCGCTTCGACATTTTCATCTCGAAGTGAGCGAGCAACAGCATCCAAAAAATGACGCATATTGGCTTCAGCCTTTTTTCGGATGGTTTCTACAATTTCTGCCGGAGCATGGTAGTTGGCGGGTTCTGGCACAGCTGGTACAGATAGCAAAATCAACTCACTGTTGAAGGTTTGGGCCATCGCTCGTGCATAAGGTAGTACGCGTTCTGAATAGATTGATCCATCTAACGCGACCAGAATGCGGTCAATTTTTGGCGGTGGAGCCTGTCCTTCTTCGTCAACCTGGATTAATAAGATAGGTTGATTGACTTTCTGAATCAATTTACGGGAAACCCCGCCGCTTAGCCAATGTTTTTCTCCAGACTTACCACGAGTGGTGGTGATTATCAAATCTAAGTTTTGCTCATGCCCCAGAGATTGTGCGGCGTCGGCGATAAAACCCGGGCGGATGGCATAATCTGTGATGATATTCTCAGCTTGCGCATCTTGTACGACTTTTTCAAGATAGGTTTGTCGTTCTGCTTTCGTAGCTTCAAATTGTTCCTGAAGAGCAGCAGTGTGGTTTTTAATAGAAGACAGCAACGTTAGTTGAGCATTTGCGCATTTACTCATTGTCTTTGCCCAGGGCAACGCGCCCTCCGCATTTGAAGACGAATCCAATAAAACGGCAATATTTTTAATGGTCACTTGTTCTTCGCGCCATTTGCTCTGTTGTTTTGGCGCAGGTTCCCAGCGCAAATCTTCAGGCTTTGAAACCTTCGTTGTGCTCGTAGATGACGCGGGGGCCATTTGTCCAAACCCAAAACCAGCCAATTGAGCAGCATTCAAGCGGCCCAAATAATCCATTGACCCGGTAGGAGCGCCCAAGCGTGCCCGAGAATAGGAGAACATGATGTACAGGAGAGGAATGAAAACCAGATAGGTCCAGGCGCCTTCGGCAAAACGTTCAACAAATATAATCCCCGTTGCGCCAGTCGTCAGAATTGCGGCCACAATTGTCCCAGCGATTAATGCCAATGTTCCAGCATTAAATTTTTCTCGGATTTGGTTGATTAACCGCTTGGCTACGGCCCACCCCGTCATGCTCAAGAGTACAAATACGCCTGCCGCATAAATTGCGAGATAGGTTTCTTCATTCGTGCCAAACAAAATGAAACAGATTGCTACAATAGCCACCTGAATCCAGACCGGTTTATCGGCCACCTGGAATTGATTGCGTTGTCCCAATGAAGGCGGTACATAGCGACGCTCAGAGAGACCTAGTGCAAGATTCTGCAAGCCCTGCGCCGCGGCTGCCGAAGCAGACATTAGCACAGCAATGCCGACCAACGTGCCGATATAGGGCAGCGGTTCAGGCAGTAAGGCATCCATTGTGCGAGTGAATACCGAGACTTCTTCAACACCCATTTCGGAAGCCGTATGGGCGGCTTCTGCTAAGAGATGGGGTTTAGCGATTTCCATAATTGCCGGGCCAACGATCAACATTGTGATGGCGGTGGTGCCCATGATAATCAATAAGCTATTGAAGGCTTTTTTGCTTTTTTCGGCTGCGTTACCATCAAAGGCCGCCACCATATTGGCAAAGACTTCAATGCCGGTCATGACTGCGAGAATACGCACGTAGCCACCTAGCGTATAGTGCAAAAAAGTTTTTCCTTCGGTAGCAATTTCCAGACTAAAAGCTTGGAAACTGAAATTGGGAAAATTTACCCCGTATTTCAAGAGCGTAGAGATAATCATTGCCCATAATAATAGCAAAACGCCAAAAGTAGCGGGTCCAAAAGCCCGTGCCGCCATTTTCGGCCCGCGGTTGACCAGCCAACCAGTTAGTACACTGAGGGCAATAGCCACCAATGTACGATATTGCACATGCCAAAAGATGAACCCGTTCAATGCGGGTGCACGGTCGGCGATAAATGTAACCATGGCCGCCATACTAACTAAAAAGGTCAAAGTATACTCAATGAAGGTGATCGCGGCATTTATTTTAGCCGCCCAACCGCCAAATTCTTCTTCGCTAAGACCACTGCCACCGCTGCCATCCGTAATCCAGCGCATGACCAAACGATACATTGCCGAGACAACAGCAACGGTGATAACAACCAACCAGACTGAAGCGCCAAAAGTCACATCGGCAATCAAACCGGCTGCCCCTGTAACCATAATTAGCTTCAAGAATGGGCCAAAAACATATAAGGGGGAGGTTGCGGGATCACCGCCGCCTGCCAAAGCCCCCTCAAAAGCATTCTTTAATTTATGTGATACGTGCGCCATGTAAAATTCCTCTCAACAAATAATGAAAATAATATGGTGCTCAACAGTACCTTAAGCGACAGTTTGCTATGAGGTACCCAAAATTTTTTCTTCCTGACAAACGGGCGGATTATATCCGATTTTTATACTCTGCGTCATACGAGTTTCAAAAAAACTTGCGGAAAAATCTATTTTACGAAATACACAAACTTAAAGTTTTTCTTTCCAGATAACCCCACTACCATATTGTAGATCGCGTATAACTCCAGCGCAAAAGGCAAATAACCGCCATAACCCAGGAATGGCATTTCGAAGATATGCCAGAAATCCACAAACGGCACGGTATAAATCCATTTAGGGTAGGAAAAGAAATTCCAAAATTCCCAAAAGAAAGCTGTCAGCAGCACACCGCCCCATAAGGCCATCACTGGACGCCAGTCGCCATTTTGAGTCCAACGCGTCAGATTATTATTTCCTAGCCAGATATTGATCGGCTCCATGATGAAATACAGACTCAGCCATACAAATGGAAAGAAGTAGCGCGGCCAGAGAAGCATCAGGGTCAGCATCAGCCATCCGGCCACAAAGAAGCGCCGCGTGGTGCGGTGATCTCCCTGGATGACCGGGCCGCGCCCCATGCGTTGCACCCAGCCCCACCCCGCAGCCAGTTCTGCCGCCCCAAATATCGCGGGTATCACCGTGGAGAAAGCGGCGCTTGCCAGCAGTCCGTATTCTAAATCTGTGAAAAATTCACGCCCGTCATAAAACCAGTTTTGCAGCCTCCCGTTGAGCAATTCAAAGAGCCACCACACCGGCACAGAGAGCAGAAACAGCCCCAAATATTTGCGCCAACTGCGCGTAAGCAGTGAGGTTCCATCGCGGCGAAATACCAGGCCATCCACCAGCAGACAATAGCCCAACCAGAGCGGGAAGAAAGCCCAATGTGTGCGCAAACCGGGTAAAAACCAATTGAGCGGCCAGAAGATGGCAATGAATATCGCGCCGAGCCAGCCGTGGGGAGGAAATTTCATGGCAGTTCGTAGAGTTCAACCAGCGCTCCAAAGGCAGCTTTGGGATGGATGAAGGCGTATTTTTTGCCGTTCTCGCCGTTGACTGCTTTTTCGTGGATAAGTTGCACGCCCTTCGCTCGGAGTTGGTCCAACATCCCGCTGATGTCATCCACTTCCAGGCAGATGTGGTGCATCCCGGGGCCACGCTTCTCGAGGTATTTGGCAATCCCGGAGTCTTCGCTGGTGGGCTGTACCAGTTCAACTTCGCTGCCTCCCACTGGGAGAAAAGCAATCGCCGACTTTTCACGCGGCACATCCTGGATGTGGTCAAATTCCAGCCCGAGGGCATCGCGCCAAAAGCTCAGGGCTGCGTCGATATCTTCGACAACTAAAGCGATATGATCAATACGTTTGATGGTTGGCATAAAGAACTCCGTTGGAAAGTTAAAGGTTGTAGGTTGAAAGTTTTTACCTGCAACTTTCAACCTGTAACCTTTTATACCCAATTGTTTGGCTGATACTCGCCCCAGGACTGGCGCAGCACGCCGCAAATTTCACCCAGGGTAATCTCGTTCTCGACACATTCGATGAGCAGCGGAATCAGGTTTTGATCGCCCTGAGCGGATTGTTCGAGCCGCATCAACAGCGCACCCACGCGGGCACCATCGCGACGCTGACGAATTTTAGCCAGGCGTTGGCGTTGGGCGGTTTCGATGGCAGGGTCTACCTTGAGTTGTTCGAGTTCAATTTTTTCATCCACCTGAAAATCGTTGACGCCGACTACAATTTGTTCACCGCGCTCAACGGCCTGCTGATATTGATAGGCGGCTTCCTGAATTTCGCCTTGCGTGTAGCCGCGCTCGATGGCGGCCAACGCCCCGCCGAGATCGTCAATTTTTTGAATATATGCTTCGGCCAGACGCTCGATTTCATCGGTAAGCTGCTCAATGAGATACGAACCCGCCAGCGGATCGATGCTGTCGGCAGCGCCAGATTCGTGCGCAATAATGTGTTGTGTGCGCAGGGCCACGCGCACCGATTTTTCGGTGGGCAGCCATAGGGCTTCGTCCATGCTGTTGGTGTGCAGTGACTGCGTGCCGCCCATCACCGCCGCCAGGGCTTGCAGGGTAACGCGCACTACGTTATTCTCTGGTTGCTGGGCGGTCAGCGTGGAGCCTGCCGTCTGCGTGTGAAAACGCAACATCCACGATTTGGGGTTTTTGGCCCCGAAGCGTTCACGCATAATTTTTGCCCACAGGTGACGGGCGGCGCGGTATTTGGCGATCTCTTCGAGAAAATTATTATGGGCGTTGAAGAAAAATGATAACTGGTTGGCGAAACTATCGACCTCCAGCCCGACATCTAGCGCGGCCTGAACATAGGCAATGCCATTAGCTAATGTAAATGCGACTTCCTGCACAGCCGTCGAACCCGCTTCGCGGATATGATAGCCCGAAATGCTGATCGTGTTCCAGCGCGGTACTTCACGCTGGCAAAATTGGAACACATCTGTGATCAGGCGCATGGAGGGCTTGGGCGGGAATATATAGGTGCCGCGGGCAGTATATTCTTTGAGAATATCATTCTGGATGGTGCCGCGCAGTTTGTGAATTTCTGCGCCCTGGCGTTTGGCAACGGCGATATACATTGCCAGCAATACTGCTGCTGGAGCATTGATGGTCATGCTGGTCGAAACGCGCTCCAGCGGAATCTCGCGGAAGAGCAGCTCCATATCGTCCAGAGACGAGATCGAAACGCCCACTTTGCCGACTTCACCCAGCGCCATCTCGTCGTCGGCGTCGTAACCAATTTGTGTTGGCAGGTCAAAGGCCACTGAAAGGCCAGTTTGCCCCTGCTCAAGCAGGTAGCGGTAACGGGCATTCGATTCTTCGGCGCTGGCATAACCGGCGTACTGGCGCATGGTCCAGAAGCGGCCGCGGTACATGCTGGGCTGCACCCCGCGGGTGTAGGGATATTCCCCGGGGAATCCCAGGTTCTCCATATAATCCGCGCCAGTCTCAGGGGGCAGCGCCACCCTCGGCAGCGGAATCCCTGATAGGGTCTCGAACGAAGCGCGCCGTTCGGGAAAACGATCCAGCACCGGTTTCAGGGTCTCTTCTTCCCAGCGTTTGTTTTCATTCTGTAATTTCATAAACTACCTCGAAATTTTTTATTTCCGCCCTCCGGGATTTTAAGAATCTCGGAGGGCTTTGATCCGCTCTAAGTATACTCGAAGCTGTTACAGGGGAGAAACCAGGGCTATTTATGATAAACTTTATCCTAAATCAGGCGCGAGTACTCAAACTCGGGCAAAGGAAATTTATGCGAATTCTCAGCGTAGATGTGGGAACCGGTACGCAGGATATTTACCTCTATGATTCCCGCGTGGATTTAGAAAACGGATTCAAATTGGTGATCCCCTCGCCGACGATGATCGTCCATCGGCGGCTAAAAATCGCCACGCAGCGCGGCCAAGCGGTGGCGCTGACCGGCGTGACGATGGGTGGTGGCCCCAGCCATTGGGCGGCGCGTGATCATGCAAAATTGGGTCATGTGGTGTATGCCACGCCCGAAGCGGCGCGCACTTTCGATGATGATCTTGAGCGCGTGCAGGCCGATGGCATTCAGATTCTTGGTGATGATGAAATTGCCGCGTTGCCCGACGCTGTGGTGCGTCTGGAATTGCGTGATTTTGACTTTTCAGCTATCGGGCGCGCCTTTGGCGAGTTTGGCGTTAATCTGGACGGTCTGGATGCGGTGGCGGTGGCGGTTTTCGATCATGGCGCGGCTCCGCCGGGCTATTCGGATCGGCAATTTCGTTTTGATTATTTGGATGAGCAAATTCAGGCACGCAATCATCTTTCGGCATTTGCTTTTTTGCGGGATAACGTGCCCGCGGCGATGACGCGCCTGCAAGCGGTGGTGGATTCTGCCCACGGGGTGGATGCTCCGCTGGTGGTGATGGATACTGCCCCCGCGGCGGTGCTGGGCGCAACCCTGGACCCGATGGTGAGTCGGCGCCCGCGGGTGATGATTGCCAATGTGGGTAATTTTCACACCCTGGCTTTCCGTTTGGGAGTGGAGCGTCAAATTGAGGGCGTATTCGAGCATCATACGGGCCTGTTAGACTTGCCCAAACTCGAAGGATTGCTGTGCGCCCTGGCAAATGGCAGCCTGCAACATGCCGATGTATTCGATGACCATGGTCACGGCGCGTTGATTTATGGTGATGAGGCGTTGCCGTTGGGGGAAGGCGCATTCGATGTGGTTGTAACCGGGCCGCGGCGGAATATGCTGCGCATGACGGAAGACAGAGAACCGAAGACGGACAGCTCTTTTCCCCCGCCTCGCTTGCGCCCCTACTTCCCCGCACCCTACGGCGATATGATGATTGCGGGTTGCTTTGGCTTGCTGGCTGCGGTAGCCGATGTGTTGCCGGAGTTGGGCGAATCGATTCGAGCATCCCTGCGCGGGGCAGGGGGCCGCGGCACACCTCCCTGGGAGATCGAATAATGCTTGTTTACCGCAGAGATGGCAAAGTGCGCAGAGAAAATGAATTTGCGCGTAAATCTCAGCGTTCACCGCGCACTCCGTGGTGAAACTACCTATCTTTGGGAGCGTTTTGGTATGCTAATCAAAATATCAAATTGGATGACCCGCGTTTCGCGCGGTTGGGTAGCCTTGCTGGGTCTGGTGATATTTGCCCTGTTTACGGCATTGGTGCTGCCGCGTCAGGCTCAAAATGCCACCCCAGTTGCAGATGTTGGTACGCCAGATCTATCGCTGTGGTACTCGCCGAGTGAACTTTATCAGATGGCGGAGGATTATGGCGCGGAAGGGCGCCAAGATTATATTCAGGCGCGGTTGAGCTTTGATGTCATTTGGCCGCTGGTGTATACGTCCTTTCTTGTGACTTCGCTGAGTTGGCTCTTTGGGCGCAGCACAACTTTGGAACGCTTGTGGCGGCGCGCCAATCTCATCCCATTGGCGGCCATGCTGCTGGATTTTCTTGAAAATATCTCAACTTCAATTGTCATGGCGCGCTATCCGGCGTACAGCGCGGGGATTGCTGCCGTGGCCCCGTTTTTTACGCTGACAAAATGGCTCTTCGTCGGCGGAAGTTTTGTTTTACTCCTGATGGGTGCAGGCGCACTCATCAGGCAGCGGTTTTCAAAGCCGCCATGTTGACACACCTGCCCCTTGCGGTATAATTTTCCCGCTTCGAAAATGGCTCCAGTGCCCCTACATCGGAGTGGCGAAAAGGTGATCGGAATTCGCTTTTGCGCGCAAATGGCCCCGTAGCTCAATTTGGCAGAGCAGTTGACTCTTAATCAATTGGTTGAAGGTTCGAGTCCTTCCGGGGTCACCTACATGTAGGGGGTTCATGCCTGATAACCCCTATATATAGCGATAAGTAGCCCGCCTTTCTGGCGGGTTATTTATTTCGGGTGCAGTTTGGGTGCAGTTAATCCCCAATTTTCTCATCTTCTCGAACAATCTCTTCCATGCCAATCACTATCGGCGTCACTAGTTCATCCATGATTCTCGCCGCTTCCCCTTGCATATTGCTGAGCAGATGACCGTAAATATCCATCGTCGTGCTGGGCTTGGCATGGCCTAGAATACGAGAAACCACGATCGGCGGTACGCCATTATTCAGCATCAGTGATGCGGCGGTGTGGCGCAAGTCATGGAAGCGCAGTTTTGGTAGCATGGCGGACTGCAATATCCGCAAAAAATCCTTACGCAAGTTGCTGGGGTCGCCGGGTGTGCCGACCGAATTGGGGAAAATCAAACCGTGCTCTTTCCAGCCGCCATTTGCACCCTTCTTCTGCCGTTCCTGGCGCTCTCGATGAATCCGCAAAGCCTGCAATGTCCCTTCGCCAAGCCGAATGGTGCGACGACCCGCATTGGTCTTCGGCTCTGCAAATTGCCAACCGGAACCGGGGACGCGTTTTATCTGGCGCTGCACCAGCAGTGTGCCACTTTGCCATTGCAGATCGGTCCATTTCAGGCCAAACATCTCGCCCTGCCGCATCCCAGTTTTGATCGCTACGTGATAGAGTGCTTCATAAGAACTACCACGAGCGGCAATCAAGAATTGCGGAACCTGATACTCATCGAGAACTGTCATTTCTTTATGGGCATACTTGGGCTGAGCTGCTCCATGAGCTGGATTGCGAATGACCAGATCATATTGCATTGCCTTTTCCAGTGCCCGATGTAGGACGCCATGCACATAACGCACGGTTCGTACCCCTACCCCAGAAGCAATCAATTCGGTGTAAAATCTTTCAATGCGGGCCAGGTGTAAATCCTGAAGGGGCACATCACCCAGGTACGGGATGATGTGGTTCTTGACCTGCAAGCGGTACTGGTAGATGGTGGTTTCACGTGCGGAAACCGACTTGGCATCCAGCCACTGTTGCAAATACTCGCCCAGGGTGATCTGGCTGCCTTCAAGATCAAATCCCCGGCGGAGCTGATACTGCATTTCTTGCAGCCAGTTTTGCGCTTCGGCTTTGGTTTTAAAGGTTTTCCCGGTACGTTTCCCATCCAGATAAATCTGCACACGCCAGGTTCCATTTGAACGCTGGTGGATCGAACCTTCATTACGACCACGAATCTTCTTTGCCATTGTCATCTCCTTTTTCAGTGTTATCAAGGAAAGACAACGAGCAATCCCTATCCATTCAGTTGGTAAGGTGCTGGCCTTCCTTGATATTGTAGCAGAAATTATGTTCTGCTGTTGAAGTAAAAAGAAAGGGCTTTTTCCAAGTTTGGAAGCAGCCCTTTCGCATCCAACCTGAAGCCGAGTTAGGGGGTGTTCACCCGCATCTGCTGGATGTAGTTCGCCAGGTCTTCAGGTCGTACTCGCACGGAACCCCTGACCTTAACAGATGGGATGTCACCGTGTTGCATCAGTGAATAAGCCGTTGATGTTTTTATATTGAGAATATCGGCAACTTCCTGTGCGCGCATGAGCGTTGAGAAAGTAATCGAAGGTAGTTGGTAATTAGTTGTACTCATATCAATCTCCTCTTATTTTTGCCTTTGAATGATGTTAATTTTGAGGAAGGAAGAAAATACCTTCTCTTTCGTAGCCTACTTCGTTCGGGTGACACACACTACAATACAATTTGCCACCTTGCTCAGGAGGACGTTCGCGCCAAGCAACTTTTCCACAAGCGAAACAAGGCTTCGTGTTGTCTGGACCAGTAGCTTCCCATTGAGCTATGAGGTCATCGAAACTTATTACTTGGTGCGCTCCGTTTGTGCCATTAGTGCCAGTTGTGCCGTCCGAATCAAGTAGGGATGAAACGTTAATTCCGTAAGCCATAGATAATCCATCCATATCCTTTAGGGAGATAATCCATCCCCTCCCTTCGCTGCCTTTGGGGCGCTTGCTTTCAAATCGGAGCGAGCGCATGATGCTGCCGACTTTTGCCTTACTAAAGGGTGCGATTGCGATTTCTTCGTCCTCGACAATCGATTTCGCCACTTGTGTGATCTGTTCCGTGGTTATAAACACCATCTCTTCACTGGCACTACCGGCACTGACGGCATTGCTGGCACATTCCATCACTGCCCGCAGGACAATCAGCGTCAGGTCCGCCGATTGGAGATCAGGAAGAAACTCGAAACAATATCGATAGGAAAGCTCATCCAAACGCTGCCATATACCCTTCATGCCTTGCTTTTCGAGCCATAATGCTACGGCCAGGATTGCCCGCCAAGGTTCCAAGTTTCTTCCTGAAAGGCGCGCAACCTGATTAATTTCACGCTCCAAATTTTGCAGTTCTTTGATATGTGTCAGACCTAAGGCCCAAAGATCATCCAGTAACGGCTGTTTGCCATGAGGCCACAGTACGTAATCCAGGGGATCGGCGTTCGCTTTCTTGTAATTTGTCGTACGGAGTAACGGGATGGTAATGGTCCTGCTAGCCAAAACTGGATCCGGTATTTTGATCGCCGAAAACATACGAGCACAGAATGTATTGACATACCTGGTTTGCCAGCCGCGTTTCCCAGCAGGTTCTTTTACTGGAACTGTATTGCCCTTGCGGTTACCCGCCAAAAGCAAGGCACGCTTGTCAGGGTCAACTTGATGGGTGCCAGAAAGGTTCTCCGCATCATCAAATCCAAGGGTGGCGCCAAGATCAGCCATATCGCGCAGACTGGCGAAGCTGCCCCCAGCTAAGATCAACTGACCTAAATAGGCCAATTCTGTGATCAGAACCAATAGTTGAGTCTTTCCACTACCTCGCTGTCCATTGGGCCAAAGAAAGCCAATCGCGGTGAAGGCATCCAGAAACCAGGTTGCCAGGATATAGCAGGCAATTAGCTCTGCCATTGTCTGTTGATCTGCCAGACTGTGGTCAAAGTCAATAAACGTAGTGATGATATCGACAATCCGGCGAAAAACATCCACTGCATCCGGACGAGAGCCCGCTGCGTACCGCTTCACACCCTCCGGAGACCACAGTTTGTGTTTGGGTGGCATATCCTTAAAATGAGTTTCGATACGAAGTGAACTCAGGGGTGGAAAGTTCACATCTGGGTCATCGCAGTAAAACTTACCATTTTCATCTATGATCACTAGGCTCAGCTTTCTCTTGGTCGTTGGAGCTGTTGACGTCTTTTCTTCGCCTTCGGGGGCGACTTCTTTCTCAATCACCAGGAGGTATAACCAAGTGGCGGCATAGGCATGACCATCAATCAGACAGATTAGGCGATTCATCACTTTGGGGTCATGGTCTAAGATCAGTACAGATCGCTGGATGGATTTGGGAGTTTTGGTTTCACTCATGCTACACCTCCCATTTCTGTTATAATTAGGGGCAGAGGCAAATACCGCTCTTGAATCCGGCGGATGCGCTTCGTGATTTGACCCATTGCTGCTGGCACGGTGATGGGTTTTATTTTGAGCGTATTCATGATTTTTACTCCAATTCTAAATTGTGATCAGATATTTGATTGATAGGAAGTTGTTCAATATTGCGTTTCTGATTTCCTACCATAGGTATTAGCCTGAGGCGATGGAATTCTTGACGCAATAATTGACGCACCAGTGATGACATGGTTTCTCCAGTCATCGCAGCCCATTTTGCTAAGGCTGCCTTGTCGTTCTTGGTGAGGTTGATACTCAAACGTTTGGTCATCGAACTTCTCCTATATTAAATAAAAAAATTAGTATCGTGTGTATAGGATACTAATTTTTTACTATGGTAAGTGGTAGTCGCTATGGTAGTTTAGAAACTACCATAGCGAATTATCGAATTTTATTTGCTCGTTGCCATTCCCAACCCATATCACGATAATCATTTCTTACATCGTCTGATGTAAACTGCTCCCTTTTCCATTTTTTGCGAAATCCATTTTCAGCCATTATGTAGAGTGAGGATTGTTTAATATCTGGATTTTTCTCGGAAATTTCGCGGGAAAATTTGTCAAATTCAATCTCATTGGCACGGTTGGCTGTTCCCTGGTAGGATAGTTCTGGGTTCTTATCTT
>JABGRQ010000154.1 GCA_018648225.1 Chloroflexota bacterium | reverse complement strand
TATGCGCAAATCCTGCTCATAGGTTCGCAAGCCGCACAGGTTCTTGATACGCTAGGTTTGGGTTCACCGCCTACAGTTGAAGGCGTGGCGCGTTTTTCTTTTCAAAATTCTGCGGCATTTGCTCTCCGCGAAGCAGGTTTTGGCGATATGGTTTTTCGGCTGATTCTGCCATCAACAGAAACTGAGTCGTTCTTGCAGTTTTTGGTAAAAAAGGGGGCCTCAGAGTTATCCTTGCAAGATTATGCGATCATGCGGGTAGAAGCGGGACTTCCCGGCCATCAAACCGAACTCACCGATGACTACACCCCGCTGGAAGTTGGCTTGCAAAATTCAGCCATTTCAATGACTAAAGGCTGCTTCACCGGGCAAGAGATTATCGCCCGGCAGGTCAATTACGATAAAATTACCCGACGCTTAATGGGTTTGCGCCTGGATGCCCCCGTTGATATGAACACAACCATTCGCGCGGACGGAAAATCTGTTGGGAAAATTACATCGGTGGCCGCGTCGCCCCGTGTTGGGGATATTGCCCTGGCGGTACTCAAGCGTCCTTATGACCAGCCGCAAACTCCGGTCGATGTAGGCGGCGTTCCGGCAGTTGTCGCTGATCTGCCCTTTACCTCCTGAATCACAAACTAAAAACCCCGCCAATGACGGGGTTTTTTATATCGCATGGTGAAGAAATTTCCATTGAAACCGAATTCGATTTCAACTAATCTTTGTTCAATGTGCGTGAGAAAATGTTCTCAAGTTCATCATTGAGCGAAGCGCTTTTTTTCTTCTTTTTCCCCTTGCTTTCGCCATTTTGCGAGCGTTCCATCGCCTGACGTAAAGCGGCTTCCATTGCTGTGGGCACTGGCTCGTTGTTAACTTCCTCGTTCATCTCTTCAACGATTTTTGCTGCCTTGACGGGGGGATCCATGAGCGCTTTCATGCTCAATTTGATCTGTTTGCGGCGTCGATTTACGCTAAGCACCTGAACTTCAACTTCGTCGCCATCTTGCACAACATCACCAGGGGAGTCAATAAAACCATGCGCCATCTCACTAATGTGAACCAGGCCAGGGCGTTCTGCTCCAATATCAATAAATGCACCGTACTTTTCCAGTCGGGTAACAATACCTTTGCTAACCATTCCCTTGGTGATTTCGCGCCATTCCAACCCCAATGGTTTAATCATCGTCAATTCAATGCGCTCACGATCCGGAAAAACCTGTCGAATCCATACCTCAACTTCCTGACCAATCTCAACTACATCTTCCGCTCGGTTGACAGGTTCGCTCTGAATGCGTGAAATGTGAACAATGCCGGGAACTTCCATGCCAATATCGATAACAACCCCAGACAGCATTGTTTTAATGACAGTGCCAGTTAGCTTATCTTTCGATTTTAGCTCCTCCATGCGGGTGGGCTTCGTGTCCATAATAATTCTCCTTAATCTTCAAACTCGGGCTTCTGTCGCATAATGCCGAAGCCCTACGAATATCAATTAGCCGACCGACGATTATACTGTCATCATTGGAGAATGTCAAAGAGTTTGAAGCAGATCGAGCAACTTGTGGATATGTTCTGTAGAAGGGGTGGCCATCTCGACCCAAAGAGCGGATTTTCCGACGCGCACTCGTAGCTGAGTGTTGCTCACCGAGGGCGGGGCTACGCCCTCAGGGTAACGTAAAACAATCTGCCTGTTTTCGTGGCTTACACTATTAATCCCCGCCCGGATCGCCAGGAGCTTAACTTTGGTTTGCAGCATTAAATTTTGCACCGGAGGCGGCAGCGGCCCGAAGCGGTCTTCAAATTCCTCGGTAATGGCGCTAATCTCTTCGATTGTTTGCGCATCCGCCACCCGGCGATAGAGCTTCAGGCGCATATCCAGATCGGTGACATAACTCCCCGGAATGGTGGTGTGCAGGGGTAAATCCACCAGCACCAGTGGGCGGTGGGCTTTGCTGGCTAATTCGTTTTTGTCCAAAGGTAAACCGCGTTCATCGCGCGTGCGTTTGACGGCTTCCGCCAATAAGCGTGTATAGAGATGAAAGCCCACCGAAGCAATATGCCCGTGTTGCCGGGTCCCTAAAATATCGCCCGCCCCGCGAATTTCGAGATCGCGCATCGCAATTGAGAGACCGGCCCCCAGTTGCACATTCTCGGCAATCGTTTCCAGCCTTTCGCTGCCATCCGGCGTGGGATGTTTATCTTTATGCTTAAAGAAATAGGCGTAGGCACGCTGTGCGCCGCGCCCGACGCGTCCGCGTAATTGATAGAGTTGCGCCAACCCAAAGGTATCGGCGCGGTCAACAATCAGCGTATTGGCGTTGGGAATATCCAGCCCGGATTCAATAATTGATGTTGAGAGCAAAATATCAATTTCAGCCTCGGTAAATTGGCGCATACACTCTGCGAGCTGATTTTCGGGCATTTGGCCGTGTGCAATGGCGATCTTCGCTTCTGGTACCAGTTGCGTGAGCATACGCTCAATGCCATTGATCGTTTGCACGCGATTATGCACAAAGAAGATTTGCCCGCCGCGTTCCAGTTCGCGCAAAACCGCCCGGCGAATCATGTCTTTGGAGAACGGCCCAACATGCGTGATGATCGGCAGACGCTCCTCCGGGGGGGTATTCAGCGTAGAGATGTCGCGCAATCCGGTCATCGCCAGGTAAAGCGTGCGCGGGATTGGTGTGGCTGTCATCGTGAGCACATCCACCTCGGTGCGTAGTTGTTTGAGTTTCTCTTTGTGGGTGACACCGAAGCGCTGCTCTTCATCAATCACCAGCAGCCCTAAATCTTTGAAGATCACATCACCCGAAATCAGACGATGCGTCCCGATAACAATATCCACTGTGCCCTGTGCCAGCCGGAAGAGAATATGACTCTGCTGTTGGCTTGTGCGGAAGCGCGAGAGCATTTCTACCATCATGGGAAACGCAGCCAAACGTTCGCGAAAAGTATTGTAATGCTGCTGGGCCAAGACTGTGGTGGGCACCAGGATGGCAACCTGCTTGCCATCCATCACGGCTTTGAAGGCGGCGCGCAGGGCGATTTCGGTTTTGCCAAAACCAACATCTCCGCAGATCAGGCGATCCATCGGGCGGTGGGTTTCCATATCGGTTTTGACCGCGGCCAGCGCATTTAATTGATCTTCGGTTTCTACGTAGGGGAAACTGGCTTCTAATTCGCGTTGCCAGGGCGTATCCAGGTTAAATGCATGGCCGCCAACCACCTGGCGCTTGGCGTAGAGTTCCAGCAAATCTTCAGCCATCGCTTCGACAGCTTCTTTAACGCGCCCCTTGACACTGGTCCATTGCGGGCCGCCCAGGCGTGTGGGCGCAGGCGCCCGGCTATCGGGGCCGATATAGCGCGCCAGACGGTCGGCCTGTTGCACGGGCACAAAGAGCCGGTCGCCCTCAGCGTATTCAACGCACAGATATTCGCGCTCGGCTCCGTCGATGGCGCGTTGCACTAGCCCGGCGAATTGTCCCACTCCGTGGTCAATATGCACCACCCAATCGCCTTGTTCGAGATCGGCATAGGCGGCTTCAGGCGCTTCGGCTACCGGGCGATGCCGTCTGCGAGGGCGCGGGCGCTGCCAGCCAAAAATTTCGCCATCGGTGAATAGCTGTATTTTTTCGCCATTGGCCGTCTGGAATAGCCAGCCTTCGGTGAGTGTGCCTTTGATAAAACGTGGAGTATGCTGGATTGTGACCGATGGACGATAGTCTTCTTCCCAGAGTTCGGTCAGACGGGCAGTTTGCCGCGAGACGATATAGCTGGTTTCGCCGTTAATAGCGCTTTGGGCGAGTTGTTCCATCAGCGGTTTCAGGCGGCCACCGAAGCGCGAATTTGGAGTGAATTGCCCGGCTAGCGGAGGCAGTTCTTCATCGGAGGCGGCAGAAGGCCCCATGAACAGAGTCCTGCCCAGGGGTAGTGAGTCTTCAATCTGGTCGTAGGTCAGGTATGGGACGGGAAAATCTTCGGCCAGCAATCCCTCCTCGATATAGCTGGTCCGCAAACTGAGCGCCTGTTCTTCAACCGTTTCGATATTTTCCTGAATTGCCATTTGGTCGTCGAATAAAACCAGCGCGTTGCGGGGCAGGTAATCGAAGATGCGGCCCGGGTGCGGATAAAGCCGGGGAATATGGAATTCGGAAAGCGTTTTGCCGGATTCTACCAGCGTTTCGATCGGTTCTGGCGGGCCGAGGAATTCGCGCGCCGGGGTGATGAGCAGATGGTCGTGATGTTGGGTTGTGCGCTGGCTGTTGGGGTCAAAATGGCGCAGGGTATCAATTTCATCGCCGAAGAATTCGATGCGTGTAGGGGCGAGATCGGCGGGCGGCCAAACATCGAGAATGCCGCCGCGGCGGGCGAATTGCCCCGCTTCGATGACCGTTGTGGTGGGTTCATACCCCAGATTTACCCAATGGCGCGTGAGTTGATCGGGCGAGACGATCTGTTCGGGTTTGAGGCTTTGCACGGCTTTGATAAACTCGCGCCGCGGTAGTGTGCGAGTCATGGCGGCGCGCGCCGGGCAGATGATGATCGGCGCAGGGGCTGGATCGCGTCGCAAAGCGGGGATCATCTGTGAAGCCAGGATGGTAAGCCCAATCAGGCGGTCACGCCGGGTATTATTCCCCCAGGGTGTGTTTTCATAGAAAAGCGGGTTAGGCTCGGGAAAAAGGAGCAACTGCTCGTCTGGAAGCCACAGGCGCAGTTCATCGGCCAGCGTGATCGCCTGGTCGCTGCGGTGCGTGATATACAAGATCGGGGCGCGCAGACTTTGATGTAAGGCTGCCAGCATAGGCAGGCGCGCTGCTCTCGGCAGCCGCTGGTTGGGCAACGGTGTGCCTGTGGCGATTGCCGCGGTGAGTTCCTGAAATGAAGCTTCGACTTGTAGAGTGGTGAGAATGGATGTGAGCATGATCAGGCGCGGATCAGCTTTCACTGCGATTGTATTGTGTCATGGCAGCTTCCAGCCCTTCGTGGGCAAATTTTAGTGCAGCGTCGGCTGCACGATCGAGAAAGATCGCCAGATCATCCGCGAGATCAGCCGAAAAATCTTGCAGTACGTAATCGGGTGTGCTCATGCGCCCCGGCGGACGGTCGATCCCCAAACGCAGGCGTGGAAACTCTTCGGTTTTGAGATGTTGAATGATGGATTTCATGCCCTTTTGTCCGGCTGATCCGCCGCTGCCGCGTAAGCGGATTGTGGCAAAGGGGAGATCAACATCGTCGTAGGCAATTAATATATTGTTCAGCGGAATTTTGTAAAAACGCGCCAGTGAGCCTACCGCCTGCCCGGAGTTGTTCATATATGTCTGTGGCTTCGCTAAAAGAATTTTTTTACCGCGATAGCGGCCATCGGTAAAGAGCGCTTTTTGTTGCAGGCGCGTGAATTTCACGTCCATTCGTTCGGCGATTCGATCCACCAGCATGAAACCGATATTGTGACGGTTGTGACGATAATTTCGGCCCGGATTTCCCAGACCGACAATTAAGTAGGTTTGTGATGATTCTTGGGAGAACATGTCGAAGAGTTTGGTGAGCATCAGGAATCAGCGCAGCGTTTTTCTGATTGATATATACAGCCCGATCATCAGAAACAGAACCGCGGCGATTATCGCGCCGCGCCCCAGGCTATTGGAAAAATCACTGGATGAGATTTCGATCGCATTGGTAGGCAGCGGGGTAATCGTCAGCGGGATAGGCGTGTGTATGGCTGTGATCAATATGGTTGGCGATGGATTCGGCGTACTGGTTTCTATGGGAGAGTAATTTCGAATGCGCAGATTTTCTACGATCAAATCAGAGCGTTCGCCTCCTTCGATAAAAATCGTCAACCGCAAGTGATAAGTACCATCAGTGATCGTGCTGGTATCCCACTCTGCCAGTGTTTGATCGCGAATAGCTGTATCATCGCGCTCGATCAGGAACCAGGTATTTGTAATGTCCTGCGCATAGGCAAATGAGAGCTCCCAGCGCCGCAATCCTTCAACCGCTGTGCTGCCCACGATGGCAACCATACCTTGCAGCGCATCTCCGGGTGCGGGCGCACTGATACGCCCAAGCGCCTGGAAAGGTTTTCCCTCGCGCGCCAGAGCCGGGGCGGTAATCCCCAGAATAAGAACGATCAGAGCGAAAATAAAAAACTTGGAGCGCATAACAATCAGTCAGTTTAACATGGAGGCTTGGAGTGGTCAACTGGCACTTAGCGGCCAAGTATGGTAGACTTTCAAATTGACATTCAATCAACTAGTCATGATGGAATAGATGCTATGACCAAGTCGCGTACTGAGTTAATGGTTGACCGTTTGCGAGAAATGCAGGCTGCATCACCAGAGATTGAAGCTTCGGCTGTAGTTTCTGTTGATGGTTTGATTATGGCATCGGCATTGCCAGCCGAGGTCGAGGAAGATCGTGTTTCGGCGATGTCCGCAGCAATGTTGAGTTTGGGTGAACGGATTGCCACTGAACTTAACCGTGGTCAACTGGATCAAGTCTATATTCATGGTCATCAGGGCTACGTGCTGTTGGCGGCAGTTGGCGAGGAAGCCGTACTGACGGCGCTGGCTCGTGAAGGGGCCAAATTGGGCCTGGTTTTCCTGGAGATGCGTCGTGCTGCCGAAGATTTGGAGCGTGTTGTTGGGTAATTATCAACGCCAACAAATCAGAATTGAGTGAATTGATCTGCGGGGAGGTTTGCCGTCCAACGGCCCTCCCCGCTTCTTTTTTAACAATGTAGCAACAACCCACGCAACCCAAGTATTCGGTATTTTCGCAGAGCAAGGAATATTTAGATTATGAACACAAAATATATTTTTCTAACCGGCGGAGTCGTTAGTTCGGTGGGCAAGGGTGTCACCGCGGCGGCGATTGGTCGATTGCTCAAAGAACGCGGTTTTAAGGTTTCTATTCAGAAACTGGATCCTTATATCAACGTTGATCCTGGCACGATGAGTCCATATCAACATGGCGAAGTCTACGTCTTGGATGATGGCGCCGAGACCGATCTCGATCTGGGGCATTACGAGCGTTTTGTGGATATTCGCCTCAATCGAGTTTGTAATGTCACCGCCGGGCAAGTTTATGCCGAAGTGATTTCAAAAGAGCGCCGGGGCGATTATCTGGGTGGCACGATTCAGGTGATTCCGCATATTACCAACGAGATCAAAAATCGCATCCACATGGTGGCGCGCACCACCGGGGCAGAGATTGTGCTGGTTGAAGTCGGCGGTACCGTGGGTGATATGGAGGGGCAACCCTTTCTTGAAGCGTTGCGCCAGATGCGAGGCGATGCAGGGGTTGAGAATTCGCTTTATATTCATGTCACCTGGATGCCGCATATTGGCGCTACGGGCGAATTAAAAACAAAGCCCACACAACACTCCGTGCGAGAATTGCGTTCGATTGGTATTTCGCCCGATATGATTCTGGCGCGCTCCGATTATCCTGTCGATCAGGAACTTTGCGACAAGATCGCCCTTTTCTGCGATGTAGAACCGCGCGCCGTCATCCCCATGGTCACTGCAGACCAGCTCTACGAAATTCCGCTGTTGCTGGAAAAAGCCCACATGGTTGATTATCTGCTGGAGCGGTTGCAGCTTGAATCCCGTCAAAAGCCGGATTGGCGCGTGTGGGAGACGATGGTTAAAAAACTGCGCAGCGAGAAACCGGGCGTTAAGATTGCCCTGGTGGGCAAGTACGTGGAGCTGCACGACGCGTATATGAGCGTGCGGGAAGCTGTTCGCCATGCCGCGCTGGATGTGGGGCTGGAAGAAGAAATCTTGTGGATTCACTCAGCGGACCTGGAGCGGGGGCGTGGTATGGAGTTGCTTCAATCAGCCGATGGGATTATTGTCCCCGGAGGGTTTGGCGAGCGCGGCATCGAGGGCAAAATTATCGCCGCCCGTTACGCGAGAGAGAATAAGATCCCCTACCTGGGGTTGTGCCTGGGAATGCAGGTGATGGTGATCGAGTTTGCGCGCGCCTTGCTCCAGGATGATGATGTCAACTCAACCGAGTTTGACCCCTCCACGCGCCACCCGGTGATAGATCTGATGCCCGACCAACGCCAACTCAGCGATATGGGTGGGACGATGCGCCTGGGGTTGTATCCATGCCAATTGCAGCCCGGTTCAGCGGCTGCAAAAGCCTATCAAGCCGAACAGGTCGATGAACGCCACCGCCATCGCTTTGAATTCAAAAATGCATATCGTGCGCAGTTTCAAGAAGCCGGGATGTGTTTTTCAGGCCTCTCCCCCGATGAACGTTTGGTCGAAATCGTGGAACTGAATGAGCACCCGTTTATGCTGGGCACGCAGTTTCACCCGGAATTTCTGTCACGGCCAACACGCCCGCATCCTTTGTTCAGGGCGTTTCTTTCTGCTATTAATGATCGACGCGCTGGGTAGAGTTTTCTCCATGTAGAGAAATAATAAAAAACAGCTGTGTATGGGTTGTTCTGTAACCCATACACAGCTGTTTTTTATTTGGATTTTGTGTTCGCAGTATTATTCGAAGAATCCCTCGGAGGTATCGGCATAGGCTCCGCGTAGTTCGGATGGTAGCATCGCCGCGATGGCGAACATCATGCGGTCGGTCAATGCCAGCGCACCTTCATCGGATTGAGGGTAAATCGGCTCACCGAGTTGAACTTCAATTTTGGCACGGCGGGGAAATGTCTTGAAAACATTTTGACTTCCCGAAATTGACATAGGGATTATTGGACAGTTGGCATTGATGGCAAAACGCGCCGCGCCCGTTTTGGCGATACGTAGGCCGCGCCCTTTGCTACGTGTCCCCTCCGGAAAAATTCCCAGCACCTGACCGTGTTCCAGCACCTTCTCTGTATGCCGATGTGCCCACTCATCTTTAGCGCCGCGGTATACGGGGTAGACCCCTCCCTTGCGCAGAATATATTCCACAATCGGATTGCGCATTAATTCTTCTTTGGCCATATAGAAGATGGGACGCGAAATACCGAGCTGCATGGGGAAGATATCGAAGGTAGTCACATGATTGCAGGCCAGAACCACCGCCCCTTCGGATGGTAAATGTTCTGTGCCGCGGACTTCATATTTCATGATAAACCAGGCAAACATTCTGAATATGGCAACGGTTGCCCGGCGAGTGTTGGTCTCGTGCAGGTAATAGGTTTTATGCAGGCGTGGGTCTGTTGCGAGAAGTTGATTATTTGTTTCCATCGGCCGTTCCCGTTCTGTGATGAGCGTCACAATGCGCTCCACGAATTTATAAAAGTGGATTATACTTGAACTTTGGTATAAGACCACGACCTTCTTTAAAAAATAAGTAAATTTGGGTTTCCCTCGTGTGGTAGAGAAGATCGATGGAGTGACGATTACTAGAAGAGAGGTTATTTATGGAAGCAACAACGATTATTTCTGTTCATGGTCGCCAAGTGTTGGATTCGCGCGGTAACCCCACTGTTGAGGTGGAAGTTCAATTGCTCGATGGCAGTTGGGCGCGCGCAATTGTGCCTTCGGGCGCATCAACGGGTGTGCATGAAGCGCTAGAATTGCGCGATGGCGATAAGTCCCACTATTTGGGCAAGAGTGTTTTGAAAGCTGTGGATAATGTCAACGGGCCGATTGCAGAGGAATTAACTGGCTGGGATGCAATTGAGCAGCGCGCCATCGATTTGACCATGCTTGAACTGGATGGCACCAAGAATAAATCTATACTAGGCGCCAATGCGATTTTAGGCACAAGTCTGGCAGTTGCCAAAGCCGCAGCCAACGCGCTGGGGCTGCCGCTTTATCGCTATATTGGCGGTGTGTATGCCCATGTGCTGCCCGTACCGATGATGAATATCCTCAACGGCGGCGCGCATACCGGCTGGCAATCTACCGATGCACAGGAATTTATGGTGATGCCCTTTGGCGCGCCGACCTTTGCAGAAGGGCTGCGCTGGGGCACTGAAATTTATCATTCGCTCAAGGCTGTGCTGAAAGCACGCGGTTACAAAACCCTGGTTGGGGATGAAGGCGGTTATGCTCCCGCGCTCAAAGCCAATGCGGAGGCGGTTGAAGTCATTCTCGAAGCCATCGAAAAGGCCGGTTATTCCGCCGGTGTTGGTAAGGATGTGGCGATTGCGCTCGATCCGGCAGCTTCTGAATTCTATGAGAGCGACACCGGGCTGTACCACCTGCGCACGGAAGGCAAGAAATTAACCAGTGAAGAAATGGTCGCTTTCTGGAAGAGTTGGGTGGATCAGTATCCGATTGTTTCTATTGAAGATGGCCTGGCACAGGATGATTGGGAAGGCTGGAAGATGATGGTAGCCGAACTCGGAGATCGGCTGCAAATTGTGGGAGATGATCTGCTGGTAACCAACCCCGAGCGTGTCCGGCGGGCGATAAACGAAAAAGCCTCGAACGCCCTGTTGGTCAAACTCAATCAGATTGGCTCATTAACGGAAACCATCGAAGCAGTTGAAATGTGTCATCGGGCTGGCTGGCGTGCGGTTACTTCGCATCGCTCTGGCGAAACCGAAGATGCTACAATTGCCGATTTAGCGGTAGCCCTGAACATGGGCCAGATCAAAACTGGCGCCCCCGCTCGCTCGGACCGCGTGGCGAAATACAATCAATTGCTCCGCATCGAAGAAGAACTCGGCGACGACGGTCGTTATGCTGGTTGGGATGCTTTGAATATTTCCCGCTAAAATGCACAGACAAAAAAGACGGGACTGTGTTTTCCACAGTCCCGTCTTTTTTGTTAATCTTCTTTGGGAGTTTGTATTTCTTCGGCAGGTGGCTCTTCGGGAGTTGTTTCTGTCAGAGGGCTGAGAGCCTCATCGAGCGTGAGATCGTCCCGCCGCATTCCGGGGGTGGGTGTCCCACAGTGGGGGCATAAATTCCAGGGGAGTTCCATCAACTTGCCGCACTGATGGCAAGGTTTCTTTAGCTTGGTGTGGCAATTCGGGCAAATTTTCCAACTCTCTTTTGAGCGGCGTCCACATCCTGGACAGACGGGTGTATCTTCGATGGAACGCAGTAGAGCTTCCTCTTCGAGTGTGTGTTGATATTCGTCGTCGAGTGTGCGGTGGGGGCGCAAAATCATATAGATGACAATCCCGGGGAGGAAAAGCACGGCTACGACAAGCACAGCCAGAATGCGTCCCAATGGATCGCGTGCCCGATTGCGGATGTCGCGATAGGTCCATATAATCAGGCTTAGCCACAAGGCGGCAATAAATGCACCACCCCAGGCTGTCAGAATAAGCATGAATTTGCTGAGTGAGGATGGATCAAAAGTCATAGGTTCTCGCTCCAGATAATTTAGCTAATTATAGCCTATTTTGAAGTTTGGTTTCGATTTTTCGGAGTCGATATGCTATGCCGAGAAAACCCTGTTGCTTTTTCTTGGGGAGTATTGTATAACAAATAGTGACTTATTGGCAGGATAAGGTAATTAAATATCAATTATAGCTGATTGCTCGATACTTGTATTAAGGGGTTAGCGATGAACGATTTGCATACATCCTACCGTATCACCGATTTGGCATCCAGTGAGCGACCGCGTGAACGCCTGGCACAATTAGGCGCGCAGGCGCTATCAAATGCCGAATTGTTGGCTATTCTGTTGCGCGTGGGGGTACGCGGCGAGAACGCGGTTCAGGTGGGCACGCGTTTGCTGCAATCGTTTGGTGGTCTGTCAGGATTGCACCGTGCTTCGTATGCGGAAGTTTGTAACCAGCATGGTATTGGCCTGGCCAAAGCCGCACAAATTAAAGCTGCCATTGAATTGGGCCGTCGCCTGACACTGGAGTCTCCCGAAGAACGCCCGGCGATTCACAGCCCCGCGGATGCAGCCGCGTTGGTTCAATTCGAGATGAGCGCGCTGGAGCAAGAGCATTTGCGCGTGTTATTGCTCGATACGCGCAATCGCGTGCTGGATATTGTAGAAATTTATCGCGGCTCGTTGAATTCTTCGCAAGTGCGCGTGGGGGAGTTATTTCGTGCTGCCATTCGCCGCAACGCGGCCGCCTTGATCGTTGTGCATAATCATCCTAGCGGTGATCCCGCACCCAGCCCGGATGATGTAGCTGTGACGCGCGCAATTGTGGAAGCGGGGAAATTGCTCGATGTGC
>JABGRQ010000153.1 GCA_018648225.1 Chloroflexota bacterium | reverse complement strand
GCCACGCGCCGCCGCGCAGTACGCGGTTGGTTTGTTCTTTTTCCAACCACGAGTTTGTCCACTCCCAGACATTGCCGCTCGAATCGCTGACACGATCCGGGCTGTCCCCATCGGGAAATTGTCCTACCACGGTTGTAGACATGAAATCGTCAAAGGAAAAGCTTGCATCATCATCTTGTTTCCAGAATGCCGCGCAGTTGACTTTGTTGCGATTAAACTTATTCCCCCAGGGATATTCGCGGCCATCCACGCCGCGGGCGGCGCGCTCCCATTCTTGTTCGGTGGGCAGGCGCATGGGTTTGCCTAACTCCTGTGATAGCCAATTTCCGTAGGCTTCGGCTTCAAACCAGCTCACCCCCACCACCGGGGCCAGGGGGTTGTTCCATTTGCGGTCGTGCCAATAATACGGCTCAGTGCGTTTCTCCGGCGGGCGATTTGAGAGCCAATTCTGATACTCTTTGGGCGCTTTGCTGTCATATTCCCCCGTGCGCCAGGCCCAGCCTTCCGCGCTCCAGAATTCTTGCGCACTATACCCTCCCGCTTCGATAAAACGGCGGTATTGGAGATTGGTGACGGGGTATTTGGCAATCTCAAAGGGATGTTCAATATTTTTCTTCTCTTTATTGTCGCCATATAAAAACGGCCCGGCGGGGATGGGAATGAAGGTGTCCAAATCATGCGGCTGCCAACCCGTGCGCCCTAAAATGAACCCGGCATCGCGCTGCACGGCGGGCGGCAGCCCCCGGTTGTGGGCCGCCTCGAGCAGGGCATCCTGAACCTGTTTGGCCGTTGCCAGGTCTATACCTTCTTCGCCCACATCTTCCAGGCAGGCCCCAGCTAACAGCAGGTTTTGCCCGGCATGTTCGGACGGGCAGGGCATTACTAAAATTTCTTGCACCACTTTTCCGGCCACTTTCCGCTGGTTGTTCGCCAGCCCCCACACGCCCACGGCCAGCAAAATAGTTTCACGCCAGCCGGGGTCGGTCAGGTGGGTTCGGATGACTTCCAGGCTGGCATCCAGCCCAAGCTGGCCGCGCTGATACAGGCCATAGGCGGCCAACATCTCCTCAAAGGTTAGATGCAAGAAGCCATATTGGCGATGGCCGCGTTCAACAAGCAGGTTGGAATAGCGCTGCACGCTTTTCAAAAAGGTGCGCGCCCGGTCTTTGGCTTCGCCGCGGGTGCGGCCTTCTTCGGTGTGATAGTAGCGGGCCAGTTCGGCTAACAATTCATATTCAGAAACCACACCCGCGGTGGGGTTCTTTTCTCGCAGCCACAGCGCCAGCGCCGCCAGCGGTTCAAGTATCTGGATGTAGGGTGTATCTGGCCCCACCTGACCTTTGTCCAGCGAGCGGGCTTTGTTCCAGGCTTCGATCAGGGTTTCCAGGTAAATATCATAGAGTTTCACCCGGCTGTTGGGAAGTTTGACATTTTGCCGCTTGATGAGCGCCAGGATGGTCAAGAGCAGGGGGTTGCTTGCCAGTCGTTGCAGGCTTTCCTTACTTTCAATGGCCTCCAATAGCTCTTGTTGCTCTTGCGCCGCAGCCACGCGGGCTTCGTTTGTATTGCCAAGCGTGCCAATCTCGAAGGCCAGACACCATCTTTGGGCAAAGCGGGTAATGGCTGCAGGATCAAAATCGAGCAGGGTGTACAGGCTCCAATGTTTGGAGGTGAGCGGGGCATCTTTGTAACCCACAATACGGCTGGTGACGACGAGTTTATTGCCTTTGGCGACCGCATCAGCGGCAAAAGCTTCTACTTTTTGCACCAGATGGGCGCGGTTGGCCTGCACTTCGTCCAAGCCGTCCAGCAAAATGACTGCCTGCCCGTTTTGGATGGCTTCATCAAAGAGGGGCTGCAACCCGGCCAGGGTTTTGGTGTACCCGGCGAAAAATTTTGCAAAAAAGGCTTGCAGGTTGATATTCTCCCCGTTTTGCAGGGCGCGGGCATAGGCGTTGAGCGGAATCAGGATGGGCAGCGGGGCGCCTTTTTCGGCAGCCAGCTCGAGGGCCAGATGTTTGAGCAGGGTGGATTTGCCCGAACCGGGGTCACCGAGGACGACGACGCGGGCGTGTTCGCGCATGGCGGCTTCTACGGGGATGGGGGGCGTTGATTCTTCTCGCAGTGCGTGCATTTCATCGGGTAACGCGGCCTTCCCGAAGTCCCGACCGGCCAGCCTTCGTTCCCAGGTATCGCCTTTGGGCATTTCGGGGCGCGCCACCAAGGGTACGTACACATCTTCCAGGGCTAATTCCTGGGCAAAGGCTTTTAACTGCGGAATTCCCTTGAAATCGAGGGCATGATAGGTGTGTTTCAGGTGATCGAGAAAAGCGCGGCGCAAGGCTTCTCGATCAGGTGATGGCTGAAAGGCGGGCATTTGCAGGTAATAATGGTTGATCTGATTGCCCAAAATCGCGTCGCGGCTGGCGTTTATATCACGATGTACTTGTTGATCGGTCATGTGTAGCTCCAATGATTTCAAGAAGACCCGCTCCAACGTTCACCCTTTGCGTAGCATGGGCTACCAGAGGGAGCGGGGTTCGGCAGTTCAAGACTGCCTCAGGAGATATTTGGTTGGCCAAAGCTCAACCAGGAACAGGCAGAGCTGGCTCTAATTTGCAGCCCCGTCCTGCATCGCGGAGATGACAGGAATTACCGGCTGCTCACCAGGGTCATGGGAAAGAACACGAAACCCGATATTATTGTTGAAGTTGTCGGGGACGTTCCTGTTCCGATAGGCGCAGCGCACGTTCCTTCGATTGTTGTTCCACGCGCCGCCGCGCAGCTTTCTGCCCGGCCCTGCAATAAGCGGCATCGCGCCGCGGATTGCTTATTTTGCGGTTTTCTTCCAGCCGCCCAGCAGCTTGCCAATTTCGGTGAGTATGGCAGCTACATGTTGGTATTGGTTGATCGAGATTAGGCCCAGATCGCGTGCCAGGCGCAGGCGTGTGCGCAGTTTATCGAGTTCAGCATCGGCAGCGTTGAGCTTGTGCTTCGGTTGCACAGAATGCACAGCCTCCATGAGCAAGCCCTGGAAATTGAGCGCATCTTGCTGGATAGCCTGCGCCAGCACAAATCGCTGTTCACGCGGGAACTTGGCCGTGGCCGGGATCAGCCATAAAAGCAGGTCGTAGGTTTTGCTGAAGATGGGCGATTGGTTCATGGCGTACCCTTGGCCCTCACCCCTGGCCCCTCTCCCTGTGGGAGAAGGGAATCATAGAGTAGCGCGTTTTGCAGGCCCCAAGTGTGGCCGTGCTGCACGTGAGCAACCCAGCCATCGACGGATTCGTCGAGTTTTTCTAACGTAATCTCGCCACGCTCAAATTGCGCCAAAAGTCCCTTGTAACGCCGCTGAAAGGCTACCCCATTGCGCCGCTTCAACCGCCGGTGATCGGGGTAAATGCGCCAGCCCAAAAAGGGGATGCCAGTACGCGTAGGGTACACCACTGCACGCTGTTCGTGCAAGCGCAGGCGCTGTTCGGCAGCAAAATCAATAACCGCTGCGCGCCAGCGGTGCAGCATGCACTTGTCGGGCGCAAAAAACAAAAAATCATCCACGTAGCGCTGGTAGGCTTTGCATTTCAATTCGCGCTTGATGAATTGATCCAGCGGGTTGAGATAGACATTGGCCCAGAATTGTGAAGTTAGATTGCCGATGGGGAGGCCGGTTGGACGCGTCGCAGCGAATAAATTATCACCGGGAAAAAACTGCGGGGCGTGTTCAGCTCGATGCACCTCGGCCCCGCTCGTCAAGATTTGGTCACACAGCCAGATAACTTGTTCATCGGCGATCATGCGGGCGAGTTCGGCGCGCAAAACGGCAATATCCATGCTGGGGAAGAAATGTTGAATATCGCATTGCAGCACATAGGGATAGCGGCGGGCGAATGCCTGACAGCGGTCTACGGCAGCGTGAGTTCCTTTCCCGACCCGGCAGGCATACGAATCGTGGATGAAACGCCGCTCGAAGATGGGTTCGATGACGTTGCACAGGGCATGGTGAACGACGCGATCTCTGAATGGGGCTGCCGAGATCAGGCGCGGCTTGGGGTCATAGATGCGAAAGTTATAGTACGCGCCGGGCTGGTAGATTTGCCTGTGCAGTTCATCTTGCAAGGCAAAGAGATTAGGTTCCAGGTGGTACTCAAACCCGGCTACATCCGCCTTTTTGCGCTTGCCGCGGGCAGCTTGTCGAAAAGCCTGAAACAGATTTTCAAAAGCTGTGATTTGAGGGTAGAGATGTTTGTAGGTTTTCATTTCAAAGAAATCGTCGAGGCGGCTTCGCCGCCGAGGGGAAACCGTGCATTCAATATAACCTATTTGCCAACAAAGCAAACTTTTCAATCAACTCCATAGAACAGAAAAACCAGAAACCAGTCTCCCTTCGGTCGCAGAATACAGAAACCAGAACTAGCCAGGGGAAAGAACACGAAACCCGAAATCATTGTTGAAGTAGTCGGGGACGAACCAGGTCCGATAGGCGCAGCGCACGAACCTTCGAGAGTAGTCCCACGCGCCGCCGCGCAGCGTGCGCTCCGTGGTAGCCTCTGGGTCTCCGGCTTGTTCAGGGTTATAGGGGTAGGGCAAATACAGGCTGCTTGTCCACTCCCACACATTGCCAGTTTGGTCTTCGGCTTTGTAAGGCCCCAGGCCGCGCGCGGCGGCATAAGCGCCCACCGGCGAGGTACGCAACACGCGGCCTTCGATGGTGTTGGCTTTTCCCTGATCCCAATCTTCGCCCCAGGCGTAAGCCCTCACCCCTGACTCCCCTCTCCCACTGGGAGAGGGGCCGGGGGTGAGGGAACCACGCCCGGCGGCTTCCCATTCCACTTCACTGGGTAGGCGATAATTTTTCCCGGTAGTCTCACTCAACCAGGCACAGTAGGCGCGGGCTTCAAACCAGGTGATCCCGACTACGGGCTGGGAGGGGTTGTTGAATTTTAGATCATTCCAATAGTGTGGTTGTTTGCGTGATTTTTGTGATAGCTGGTTTGACAGCATATTTTTGAATTCGTCTTCTGATAGTTCAGCTATGTATTCATAAGTTTTAATGGTTTCAGGCACTACGGATTGTTCTAATTGACTTTTCCAATTGGGAGTATCTTGCATATATTGCCAGATTTGCATCCAACTTGAATATTGCCCGCCCGTGACATCTTCACCCTTCAGCCAGCGCTTTGCCAGGTCGCCCTCCCAATAAGCTTCTTTTTTATAGCCGCCCGCGGCGATGAAGCAGGTATATTCGGCATTCGTCACCGGCCAGCGGCCCAGGCCGAAGGCGAGCAGGTCAATGGTGTAGCGGGGCTTCTCATCATCGTAAGCATCGGTGTCGTCATCGCGGCTGCCAATCCAGTAGGAACCGCCGGGCACAGCCACCATCTCCGGGGGGATGATTTCCACGCCGTTGATGATCTGCGCCGGAAAGCGCGGGTCGCCGATATGCCCCAGGGTTAAACCCGCCTGCAAGCGAGCGCGCAGGTGCATGTCCGGGTCATAGAGATCAGCCAGCAAATCGGCACGCACGTTATCCAAAGATTCTTCGGGCGGCTCGATCCCGGCTTCGTGCAGGCAGCGCCCGGCCAGCACGGGATTGTGAGCGCGTACCGCTTCAATCAGGGCGGCGAGATCAACTTTTAACGAACCTGCCAGCCCGCAAGCCAAAATGGTAGTCACTTCCCAGCCGGTGGGCGGGGGTTCGGGCAGCGCATCCCACTCCCCCACATCCGCGGGGGGCATTTCAGCGGCCAGGCGTTTGCAAGCCCACAAATCTTGCAGGTCTGCGCCCTCTCGAAAACGGCGCAGCAATTCCAGGGCGGCAAAATACTCCTGAAGCAGATGGTGATAAAAGCGCACATCCGGTTCGATGCCAGGGTCAAGCAGGGTGGCCGCCCGTCCAAAGCGGAAGAGGCGCGCCGGGGGTATGGCCGTAGCTTCACCGCGAAAATCAGCCGTCTCTGGTATGGCCTGCCGCGCGGTTTTCAAGGGGAAGGTCAGGCTTTCGCCCTGTTCCTGCATGGTGTAGGCCAGTTGCGCCAGTGCCTGTATTTGCACCGCACGCGGCAGCCAGCCCGGATGTGCCAGACGTTCTTCGCGGCTAAAAAGCTCCCCCACAAACCAGTGCAGCAGCCAGCCCAGGTTAGCCATATCGCGCTGGTTGGATTTGTAGGCAAAGGTCAGCAATGCCAGATTGAAAGGGTTACTTGCCATTTGACGCAGGCGGGTTGTGGTGTCATCGAGCAGTTCGCCCAATCCTTCGACATTGTGGCGTTGCAAGTAATCCGTGATGCGGGCATCATCCAAGGGATCAACCAGCACGCGCGGCAAATCTAGCTGTTGGTCGTGGTCGTAGTCGCGCTCGCGCCCGCTGAAAGCAATCTGGTTGCCACCGGCATAATCCCCGGCGAATAAACGCCAGGCTTTCAGGCGTTCATCGCGCGTTTCACGCTGAATTTCATTGACACCATCCGCCAGGATCAACACCTTCCCCGCGGCCAGTGCATTGCCAAAATCTGTGCCGGTGCGCCGCTCCCATTCTTCGGCAAGAAAGGTGTAAGGATCGCGTTCTCTTTGTTGGCTCAGGCGCACAAAGAGGGGCACGCGCCCAGGTTCACCAGAGAGCAGGTGGCGGGCGGCATCGAAGGTGATTTTTTGTAGCGTGGTAGTTTTGCCGCAGCCCGGCTCACCGAGAATTACAAAAGCATTGTGGCGCGTCAGGGCTTCGGTGATATTCTCCAGGGGGACGGTACTGGCCTGCGCGCCTGGCCCGGCTCCCGGCTCCGGGGGGCGAAATTCGCTGAAAGCAATGGGCATCTCCAGCCCG
>JABGRQ010000152.1 GCA_018648225.1 Chloroflexota bacterium | reverse complement strand
GCCGTCAACTCATCCTTATTCTCAGCGATAAATTGCCGAAAACTTTGCACATCCGCTTGCGCCTTTTCGCTTTCCAAACCCGCGCTAATTAATTCATCTCGGCTGACAATATCAATCACCTGCTCAGAATTTTTTTGTAGCGCCTCCAACAACGTGCGGAAATCGCCATCATCAAAAGGCGCACAAGCTTTCTGGATGATCTCCGCTTCGGCTTTGGCGATGCTCTCAGGCGAGACGTCTGCCCATTTAACGCGCGCATGTTGAAGATGGATGTCTGGATCAACGGAATCCATCAAAGTGTGGATGATCTCCTTTAGCGGGATTCCGCCGGAAACACGGGCGATACGCTCCCGATCCTTGGGCTTGAGTGCCCTATCCAAACGGGAGAGGCGTCCCGCGAGCGATTCCAGTGAATCCGCATCCCGCACACCCATCGCCACCCGCTGCATCAACCTGGCGAAAGGCACCGTTTTCTGCTTCTCCAGCGGACGCATATCCGTTTTATCCTGCTCGCAAACGCCGACCGCATCCACGATCACAAAATGGGTTTTATGCCCCGCATCGGCCGTCACCGCCCGCAAATCCGTATCCGAAATCACGCGTGTGCCGCGCCCCTTCATCTGCTCAAAATAACCCTGCGAGCGGATCATGCGCATGAAAAGCAGGCACTCGAGCGGCTTGATATCGGTGCCGGTCGCGATCATATCCACCGAAACCGCAATGCGCGGATTGTAATTATTGCGGAAAGAAGCCAGCAGCGTTTCGGGTGTTTCTCCTGTGGTTTTGTAGGTGATCTTCTTGCAAAATTCGTTCCCCTTGCCAAACTCCTCGCGAATGATATTGGTAATATCTTCGGCGTGCGAATCATCTTTGGCAAAAACCAGCGTCTTGGGCACTTCGCTGCGCCCGGGAAAAATCTCCGTAAAAAGCCGATCTCGAAAGGTTTGCACAACGGTACGAATTTGGTCAATCGCAACCACATCGCGGTCGAGTTGGTTGGATGCGTACTCAAGGTCTTCTTCCAGCTCCACCGCCCAACGATCTGCGCGCGATTTTTTATCGCGTTTATCCACATATTCGCCCGCATCCACCTGGCTGCCCTCCTGCGTGATCTTCGTGCGGATGCGATAGACTTCATAGCCGACATTGACGCCATCCGCAACCGCGCGTTCATGGGTATATTCCGTCACCAAATTCTGGTTGAAAAATCCCAGCGTATATTTCGATGGCGTGGCGGTCAGCCCGATCAGGAAAGCATCGAAATACTCCAATACCTGCCGCCAAAGATTATAGATTGAACGATGGCACTCATCCGTAACGATGAAATCAAACGCTTCGATGGGGATCTCGGGATTATATTCGACAGTTAATCCCCCTCTCCCGCTCGCGGGGGAGGGGTTAGGGGTGGGGGCGGTGAGGGCCTCAAAGAGCGATTCTTCTTCGTTCTCTTCTTCATATTCCTCGCCCCTCAACATCGAATACAGCCGCTGAATGGTCGTGATCGTTACCTTGCTGACGGGGTCAATCATATTGCTCGTCAACCGCTGGACGTTATACAACTCGGTGAATAAACGCCCATCATCCGGCGTGCGGAATTTCTGGAACTCCGCCAAGGTCTGCTTGCTGAGATTATTGCGATCGACAAGGAAAAGAACGCGCTTCGCCCCGCCATGCTTGATCAGCCGATAAATAAAATTCACCGCCGTAAAGGTCTTCCCGCTGCCCGTCGCCATCTGGATCAAGGAGCGCGGTCGCCCCTGCGCCAAAGATTGCTCCAATTGCGAGACCGCTTCAATCTGCGCCTTCCACAACCCCTTCTCAATCAAAGGCGGCATCTCGCGCAATCGTCCGCGCAACGTAGGGGCGGGGTCGCCCCGCCCAACAGAGAGCCAATCCCTCAGCGTCTCTGGACGATGAAAAGAAAAGACCCGCCGCGAACGATAATCCGGGTCACGGATGTCGGTAAAATGCGTCTCCACGCCCGTGCTTTCATACGCAAAAGGCAGCGGCAGCTCCACATGCGGAATATCATCTGGAAAGCTGGTCTGATACTTCGCCGATTGCTCCGAAACCCCGCTGAGCGTTGTTCCCTCGGGCTTTGCCTCCACCACCCCAACAGCCTTCCGATCCACAAAGAGCAGATAATCTGCTTCCCCGCGCCCCGTCGGAAACTCGCGCACAGCCACCCCAATCCCTGCGCCGAGGTTGAGATGTTTATAATTCTGCACAATCCAACCGGCGGCGGTCAGCTTCTGGTCGATGATCTTACGGGCCTGTTCTTCGGGTGTGGGCATGGGATTCCCCTGTAATTTGGCTAGCTGGAATGGAATCCATATAAGTGTAGTGCAAAAGCGTGCGAAACGCAATTATCTGAAGACTTTTTCCGCTCTTAGCCCCCCGTTAGGCACCACTTATGCGAAGTCTCTCAGGGTCAAGCCGTCGTACAAGAGCAGTTATATTAAGGAATTATCCAGGTAAGTTTTCATCAGCGTGTTGAAATTTTCATGGAATACATCCAACCAGGTCTCGATGAAACTGCGCGATTCAAACATGGGCAGCAAATCTATGGCAAGGGTACGCTTTGGAATGTAGTCAATTTTTTCCTGCAAGGCCAGCATAGCACTTTGTACTGTATATGGTTTTCCCCCATCTTGTGCGAGTTTTTCTTCAAGCGGCCAGATGCGCTTCTGCATAAACCAGAGCAGATCGTAAAAATCACGTCCCTTGACAGTAGCTCCGCTTTTTCCGCTCTCAAAGGAGCGTTCCAGGCAAGCCAGGATTTTGCCCGCCAGCATGGTTTCCAGCGAAAAATGACTGGCGACCAGACTGCGCCCATATACCATAACTGGGGTGCGTTGAACAATACACACCTGATCGTGATGGCTAATTTCTACTTTGAGATGTAAGGCTTCACTGGCATGTGGAGAAAGCCCTAACTCATAGAGCAGCGGAAATTTGAGCGTGATACGCAGGATGCCACCAGCCCCTTCCTGTTGCTTGGCAGAAATATCTGTGTAACCAAGCGTTTGTTGAAAATGAGCCAATAAATCTACGTGAAGATTGCTCAGTTCCAGCCCGGTCTGGTTATCAAAGTCCAGGTCTTCGGAAAGACGATTGAGTTCATAAATGATATGCAGGCAAGTGCCACCGTAGAAGTTCAATTTGCGATAGGCGGCGTGGTTGTACAGAAAATCCAGCACATGCGCCTGAAGCACTTCCTTGAGAATAATGCGTTTGGTTTCAACAGCCAGAAGCGGGTCTTTACTATCCAGCACGTTTTGCATGGTTTGGATCAAGGTCGCCATACATATTTCTCCAGGTTGGTAAGGATGTTGCGCATTTTGGGTTTGCCACTGATAGCTACATATCCAGCGAATTCATCACGTTCTTGGGGCGTGAAATCATCCAAATTCAGGCGCAGTTCTTCGGCCAGATTCGCGCGGGTATCCAGGGGGCGCAGGTACAGATAATCAAACAGCGCTTTTGCCAGAGTAGCTTGCGCATAGGGGATGCCATAGGCCTCTGCGATATGAAAGCCTCGATACAGCTCAGGCCGGATGTGGCGGTATACAAAATCGCCTGCCGCATTATCAATGGCGTGCGTATTTTTAGTGGTGATGGCAGTGATCGGGTAGGTGATTTCTGTCAGGATACCGTTTTGCTGTAAGACGTACTCCAAAGATAGATACGACTGTGGTAACAAGATGGCGCTGATGATGGCTGAAAAAGCGGCATCTTGCCGGTGCCGCTCATAGAAGCGGCGGTGCATATAAACGCCATTTTTCAGGCGAAAGATTTGCCCGGCTTTCGCCCGGCGCGAGAGCGCCACCCGCGCGGAATGATCGTTGGAAATCGAATCCCCTGCCATTTGTCGAAATCCGGCGATGGTGAAATAGGGCAAATTTTCGAAGGAAGAAAGAATTGAATTGCTCATAATTTATATTGGATAATATACATATCTTGTATATTATCCAATATAAATATCAGATTGACAAGGATGGTTTTCAGCAGAAGGTTTAGCTTATCCGCCCGGCTATATCACAAACCCCTTCACCTGCCATGCGCATTAAAATCTCTGGCACTGGCCCGACAGACGTCATTACCAACAAAACCTTGCCTGGCAAAGCAGCTTGCAAATCCTGCGAAGGATCCACATCGGTATCTATATTCATTTCGCGGTGACGAATATACCCAATAGTCTCACCGTCTAGACGCGCGAAAACACCAAATGGCAGCACTTTCTCGACAACTGCATCCACGGTCTGACCAACTTTATACTTCTTCATTTAGGTTCTCTCATGCTCGTATTGTAGAATCAAGCTGAGATCAAGGATGTGACAGTATATTACAGTTTTCAGCAATTTCCCCAAAAGTAAGGTCTTGTTACGTATATAGATGTACTCCACATTTTATGAAGGATCCAAAACGGCATTCTCCCTTAGATCAGCTATGCAAGATTGGATTTCTTCATCCAGATCAAAATGTTGGTAGATCCTCTGGACAATGACTAACCTTTCGATCCATTCAACCTCACGTGTTGTATAAGGCAAAGGAAACTCTTTCCTTTCGTAAATCCTGTGAACCCCCAGATATAATTCGCCTGCTCTCCATGCGAGTGCTACTAGTTCACCATCAACTCCCAATGCTCGATCTAATTTTAGAATATCAGAGAAAATGACTCTATCACCAATGTTTGATTCCAATTTAATTAACCCTGGGTGAGAAAAATCGATCCTGCTGCTGAGAGCCCTCAGGGAAAGGTTACTAGCTATTCTCTGATTTCGGATATAGGCCCCAATATCCCTCATTAGCAGTACCCCCCCTGATAGATAGATTTTTCTAAGTTTATCAACGCCAATATCTATCGGATAGCAAAGATTTTCATATAGAGATCCTTCTCGATTATCAACTGACGGAAAAGTAAGCAGAGTAATTGCTTCATCCATTAGTACTGCTATGGTTTCATCTGCCCATGATGTATAGTTCTTCAAATAGTGTTTTATCCATTTTGCAATAATAATTCTGGCATTTTTCCTGTACAGGATGAAATGGACAAAGCTATCAATATCGCTAAACTTTATGACTGGATATTGGTACGATTCGGTTTTTTCTTCTAGATAGATGCTTGGCAGTGGAAATTTGCTATCAATAATTTTCTCACTAAATAATGAAGTAAACGAGTAATTCATCCCATGCAACATTCGAATCAAGGAAAATAACGTTAGGGCCGAAACTCCGTTCTCGATGCGGCTCAATTGTGAATGTGTGATACCTGCTCGATTGCCAAGCTCAGTTAAAGAAAGTCCCTTACTTTTCCTGACATCCTTGATCCAATTTACGATTGATTGTGATAACTCTTCCATAATATTTCCTTGACTTTTAGGTAATTATCCGTATAATAATGGTAACTGTATGCACAGTTGTCCATCAATAAGGAAGCCATTATGTCATTACAAGAATTCGAAAAATATCTAAGGCGGACATTGGGTCGTGCTGATTCAACAGTCTACTCATATGTACGGGATGCTATGCGATATCATAGTTTTCTAGAGCAAATTGAGATAAATGACGTAACGATCAATCAAGATCTATTTGAAGATTTCATTGCATGGCTGAGGAACACCAACCTATCCGAATCTACAGTTGAACGTGTCGCCTATGGCGTATACCGTTATTGGAAATTTTTATATCGCCAAAGGCTGGCTCCTACACCAGAACCCATGGAAAACATGGAAATCACCTTTCGCAAAATCATCAACCCAACTCCTCATATCGCGAACGACACAATGGATCATCTTATGGGAGATTTATATGAGAGACTTCGAGAAATTTGGTGAGTTTATTACTTTACGTGATCTATCAATCATTCATCTAATTCGGCACTCGGGAAAATCTATTCAAGAGAGTTTACAATTTCAGCGAAAAGCAATTGAAATAATCAACGACGAGATTAATATCCAAAATTCAAATTCATTTCCATTATCGAAGTTATGGATGGAATTTCTTCAAAGGCGGGATGAAATGTTTCCTGAATCGGAACATCTATTCCCCACCCTAAATGGCAATCTATATCTGCCGGGGAAGTTTTCTAAAAGATTTCGAAAACTTGTTTTCCAAGCTGGTGTTCAGCCAATCCATAACCACCCGAGCGATATTTCTCAAAAACAAGTAGAAAGATTGAATTTTCTTCGATTCCATTATCAACGCCAGCGGTACCAAATCATCCTTACTATGGCGTTACTGGATTGCAATGCTCTACGATCTTCAGAAGTTGCCAACCTCAGGAAACGAGATATCAATTTGGACGACGGAATCATAATCCTTGAAATGACCAAAGGTGGAATGACTCAGTATGTGCACATTCCTGAGTACCTAATCGAACCATTACGCAAATTCACAAACTATTTGTCACTCGATGATAATCTTTTCATAAAATTGAATGGTAATAAATGGACACGAAAAGACATTCACCGAGTTGTGAAACAATATGGAGAAGAAAGAGGCGTAAAGGATATTTACCCACGCAGAATTCGGACAACCATTGCTCGCAACCTCAGGGAAAACGGTGCTTCCCTTGATGAAGCTCGTGAATTTTTACGCCACAGCGAATTGAGAACAACAAGACTTTATTATGCACCTGATACTGTAGAAAGTCGCCGCCGTATCTTCAAGCGATATCATCCTCGATCAATATCTCTACGAAGCGAGTGATTCATGTATTCCAATGGTAAGGTACCAGTTAGTAGGAAAAACCTAACCCCAGGTCGACCGATAAGCCGCATTCTGTCGAGGACGATCATCTGTCTGGGATGCAGGTCTCCCCACACCTCGTGCAGCCTACCCGACGCTTCGACGGGGCGAGCAGCCCCTCGCGCCTGCTTGGCCTTGCTCCCGATGGGGGTTGCCTGGCCGCGGATGTTGCCACCCGCGCCGGTGGTCTCTTACACCACCTTTTCACTATCACCATTCACCCCGTGGGGGATGGCTACCTGTTTCTGTGGCCCGATCCAGGAAATTGCTTCCCTCCGGATGTTATCCGGCATCGCGCTCTATGGAGTGCGGACTTTCCTCAATCCGACAAAACATCGGACTGCGATCGCCTGGTCGGCCTGGGGAATTCGATATTACCATGAACTCAGGGGATGGGCTACGGGCTTCCAAAGTGATAAACTTATCGGCATGTCAAAATTTTCTTTTCTGAACAAGTTGCTTTGGGCCGGTGTGCACGTTGCAACGTTGGGACTTATGGCTGTCACATTGGGCGGTTTTCTGGGGCGCTTGTGGTGGATTTTAGATTTACTTGCCCATTTCCGGGTGCAATACCTGGTGGTCGCGTTGTTGTTGCTGGCTGTCTCTGCGCTGGGTAAACGCGCGGGATGGAGCATCCTTTCTGCGGGGCTCGCCCTCATCAACCTAAGTTTGATCGTCCCGTTATTCATCCCGGTTCACGCCGTGGATGTAGAATCCCCCGAATATCGGTTGTTTTTGTATAATGTGCTGACCTCCAACCCTCAACACGAGCGGACGCGCCAGTTTATTGAAGAGAGTGATGCCGATTTTGTAGCCTTGCTCGAAGTCAACCAAAATTGGTTAGACGATTTGAGGCTTGAAGAACTGGGATATGTGCATAGTATTTTGATGCCGCGAAGCGATAACTTTGGAATTTCGTTATATAGCCGTTATTTAATTGAAGATGCACAAATAATTTATCTTGATATTTGGGAGTTGCCTGTAATTGTTGCCAGAATTATTCTCGATGAGCAGCCGACCACATTGGTGCTTGTGCATACAGTGCCCCCAAAAAATGAAAAGCTAACGCAGGTGCGTAACGCGCAAATGGATGCGTTAACGGATTACGTTAGCCATTTGGCTCCACCTTTCATTGCGGCGGGGGATTTTAATGTTACATCATGGTCGCCATATTTTGGTTCATGGATGGATACTGCTAATTTGTGGGATAGCCGACTCGGATTTGGTGTGCAGCCTACTTGGATGGGTATCCATCCTTTGTTTTCAATTCCTATTGACCATATCTTGATCTCAGAGGCTATCCAAGTACATGCTCATCACATTGGCCCTGACATCGGCTCCGACCATCTGCCCGTCATCGTGGACTTTTCAATAATAGACACAGATACCCTGAAGCGCACACGCGAACATAGATAAATGCTAATTTTTTAGGCGAAAAGATTTGCATATACTCCTCTCCCAATTTTGGGAGAGGAGCTAGGGTGAGGGTCGAAAATAGCTTTACACAATTTTTATACAGGCAGGAACCAAATTTCAAGGGGCGCGAGTATAATTCTGTGAATTTATTCCCGTGAGGTGCTTTTATGAAAACATTGGTGATGAAATTTGGCGGCACATCCGTCGGCAATGCCGATGCCATTCGTCAAACAGCGACAATTGTCAAGGAGTATGCTCCCCAATGGGAGCGCCTGACTGTGGTTGTTTCGGCCATGCGCGGCATCACCGATGCCCTCATCCACAGCGCTCAAGCCGCAGCCCGCGGCGACCAATCTACTTATCAGGGTTTGATTGCCGATTTGCAGGTGCGCCACTACGAAGCCATTATGGAACTGATCCCCTCCGGAGAAGAGCGTAAAAGCCTGCTCGAAATCGTCAATCAACACCTTAATGAACTCAGCGCCTACTGCAACAGCATCCACGTGCTGGGGGAAGTCACCCCGCGCGGTATGGATACCATCACTTCGTTGGGGGAGCGTCTGAATGCACGCGTGGTTTCGGCGGCTTTGCGCCAAATTGGATTGAAAGCCCAACCGGTAAACGCCACCGAACTGATTATCACGGATGCCAATTTTCAGAATGCTGTGCCGGATATGGAAGCCACGCGCAGCCGGACGCGCTCGAAGTTGATACCCTTTTTCGAGGCGGGTTCCATCCCTGTGGTGACCGGCTTCATCAGCGCCACCCCCGATGGAGTGATTACAACCCTGGGGCGCGGTGGCAGCGATTATACTGCTGCCATCCTGGGCACCTGCCTCGATGCCGACGAAGTCTGGACCTGGACTGACGTGGACGGCGTGATGACTGCCGATCCGCGCGTTGTCCCTGATGCGCGTGTTATCCCGGAGCTTTCTTTCAGCGAAGTTAGCGAACTGGCCTATTTTGGCGCCAAGGTGTTGCACCCCAAGACCATCCGTCCGATCATCGAGCAAGATATTCCCCTGTGGGTCAAGAATACCTTCAACCCCAGCTATCCTGGCACGCGTATCACCGCTGCACCCCAGAGCGACTCTGGGCAAGTGACCGCTATCTCGACCATTCCGAATCTGAGCATGGTCACCGTGGAGGGACGCGGCATGTTGGGTGTTCCTGGCATTGCAGCGCGCACATTTTCCGCCGTCGCCCGCACCGGAGCCAGTGTGCTGATGATTTCGCAGGCCTCCTCCGAGCAATCGATCAGTTTCGTGATTCCCACCGCCAACGCCACCGATGTCATTGCTTCGCTGGAAACAGAAATGTCGCTGGAATTAACCCGCCGCGATATTGATCGCATCTGGTCGAAAGATGATGTCACGATTCTAACGGTAGTCGGCGCGGCCATTCGCAACACGCCCGGCGTGGCGGCGCGCATCTTTGGCGCGCTGGGCAAGGCCAATATCAACGTGATTGCCATCGCCCAAGGTTCATCGGAGTATAGCATCTCGCTGGTTTTGACCGACGCCGATGCGGAAGAAGCCATGCGTGCCATCCATACCGAAATGTTGGTCGAAGCATAATGAAGCCACTCAGAGTTTTTTCTCTGTGATCTCTGTGGCTTAGGAAAGCACTCATATTTTGTGGTGATTATTATGAACAACAACCTATCTCAAAAAATACCTGTGGCCGTGCTGGGCGCTACTGGCGCTGTCGGTCAACGTTTTGTGCAATTACTCGCCGATCATCCCTGGTTTGAAGTTGTAGCCCTGACTGGCTCTGAGCGCAGCATTGGCAAGGCTTACGGCGAAACCCGCTGGGTGCTGGATGGTGATCCCCCCGCCGCGGCGCGCCAAATGACCATCTCCCGTTCCACGCCAAATTTGCCCGCCAAACTCGTTTTTTCGGCCTTGCCTACGCAGCATGCCAAAGAGATTGAGCCGCGCTTTGCCGCCGCCGGTTATGCCGTTTGCTCGAATGCATCGGCCTATCGTCAGGCGACGGGCGTTCCGCTGATAATTCCCGAGGTCAACGGCGACCACCTGGCGATGATAGAACGTCAGCGTGCAGAACATGGCTGGCCGGGGCTAATCGTCACCAGTCCCAATTGCACTACATCCGGCCTGGCGATGACCCTCAAGCCCCTCGATGATGCCTTTGGCGTGCGCCAAGTGATTGTCACCACTATGCAGGCCGTCTCCGGGGCGGGGTATCCGGGTGTATCGTATCTGGACATTGACGGCAACGTGATCCCCTATATCGGTGGGGAAGAAGAGAAAATTGAAAATGAATCCCGCATTTTGCTGGGGCAGATTGAGAATGGCGAGCGCGTGGCCGCACCGTTCCGCGTCAGCGCCCAGGCTAATCGTGTCCCGGTGTTTGACGGACATACCCTGAGCATTGCCGTGGATTTCGAGCGCAAACCCACCCCCGGGGAAGCCGCACGCGTTCTGGCCGAATTCCCCGGTTTGGATTTGCCCAGCGCGCCGTTATACCCCGTTGTTGTCCGCACTGAAGCCGACCGCCCGCAGCCGCGCCGCGACCGCTCCGCCGCTGAGGGCATGGCTGTCACCGTCGGGCGCATTCGCGAGTGCCAAATTCTGGATTTGCGCATGGTCAGTGTAGTTCACAACACTCTGCGCGGCGCGGCCAGCGGCTCGATATTGAACGCCGAGTTGCTGGTGGCGGAAGGATATTTGGAGTAATGCTCAACGCAAAGTCGCTAAGGAACAAAGACACAGAGAAAAACATCAAAAACCCTTGCGTCTTTCCGGCTCTGCATCTTTGCGACCTTGCGTTAAAATTTCTGAAAGGATATTCTCAATGAAAGCCTACGGAAAAGCGAAAGTCAGCGATTTTCTGGGTGACGCGATTGTGTACCGCAATTTGCAGCCCCTCGACGCGCGCCTGCCATCGCTGGGTGATTTACATGAAACAGTCGGCTTGCCTGCCGGGGTGGTGCCGCGCAAAAGCACCAATGATTACGCCCGCGTCGTCGCCCAAATTCTGCGCGCCGGGCGAGCCCTGGATGCGCCGCAAACTCCAATTCGTCGCGTGATTTTTCTCGGCGACACGCGTCTCAACGATGGCACCGCGTTTGCCAATATCTGCGCCGCGGGCGGTTGGCCGGGGCTGGCCTTTATAGCCGCTGAGAAACCGGATCAAGCTCCATCCTTCGAGATGGAACAACGTGGCGCGAACGCCCATGTCTACATTGCCAATCGCTGGGCAGCCCTGCCCGATTTCGCCGCCTACTGCGCCGCGCAGAATTTCCCCGTGGACGAAAGCACCGCCGTGCTGGTTGATCTTGATAAAACTACCCTGGGCGCGCGCGGCCGCAACGACTGCGTGATCGATCAGGTGCGCGTGGATGCCGCTTTTCAGACGGTCAGCGTGCTGCTGGGGGATGATTTTGATGCCCCGGCATTCGAGGCATCCTATCGGGAATTGAATAAAGTTGAGTACCATCCCTTTACCACCGATAATCAAGACTACCTGGTTTACCTGTGCTTGATTCTTGGCAGTGGTATCTTCTCGCTGGAGGGGTTGATTGACGATATTCGCTCAGGGAGGGTTGCCTCGTTTGAGCGTTTCCTTACCGAGGTGAGTGCGCGTGCAACCGAGCTGTCTGCGGCATTGCAGGGAATCCACCACGATGTGCAGACGCGCGTCGCTGCCGGGGATCCCACCCCCTTCAAGACTTTCCGCCGCAACGAATATCGCGCTACGGCCGCTCGCATGGGGCAGTTGGGAACAGAATCCACTGTGGAGCAGAAACTCGCTGAGGAAATTGTCATCACCCGCGAGGTGTATACGCAGGCGCTGACCTGGCTCAATCAGGGTGCCTTCATCTTCGGGTTGTCCGATAAACCCGATGAGGCCTCTCTCCCCGAGGCAGAACAGGCCAGCCAGGGGGCTCAGCCCATCCACCGAATTGAAACGGATGTAGTAGGCGAGTGAAGATGGGGCGCACTTCCAAAAAGTGCACCCCACCTGGATCGGAGGTAGATATGTATTCCAGTTGGTACCAATGTGTGCGCGGCTGCGGGCGGCGTTACCCGATTTACGATGTGGTGTATCGCTGCGAAGATTGCGGCGGGCTATTGGAAGTGGAACATGATGTGGATGCCCTGCGCGACCGCTCCGCCGATGAATGGAAAGCGCTTTTTGAACAGCGTACGCACACGCATACCTGGCCGTATGGCAGTGGTGTGTGGGGAAAAAAAGAGTGGGTCTGCCCGCAAATCGACGATGAAAATATTGTTTCAGTTTATGAAGGGCATACTAATTTGTATTGGGCCGAGCGTCTGGGTAAAGAATTGAGTTTACCCGAACTGTGGGTCAAACTGTGCGGCAATAGCCACACCGGCTCTTTTAAAGATTTGGGCATGACCGTGCTGGTTTCGGTACTCAGGCAGATGATTAGCGATGGCGCGCCGATTAAGGCTGTAGCCGCGGCATCGACGGGGGATACATCGGCTGCCGTGGCGGCCTACGCGGCGGCCGCGGGCATTCCGGCGATTGTGTTGTTGCCGCGCGGCAAGGTCTCGATTGAACAGTTGATCCAGCCAATTGCCAACGGGGCTACGGTACTCTCGTTGGATACCGATTTCGACGGCTGTATGGCAATTGTCCAGCAAATGACGCAGGACCCTCACATTTATCTGGCGAACTCGATGAACTCGCTGCGCATGGAGGGGCAAAAGACGGTTGGCATTGAAATCGTTGAGCAGTTCAACTGGGAAGTCCCCGACTGGATCATTATTCCTTCCGGCAATTTAGGCAATGTCAGCGCATTGGGAAAGGGCTTGTTGCTGATGAAAGAACTTGGTTTGATAAAGCGGTTGCCGCGCCTGGTGGCGGCGCAGGCTGCCCACGCTAATCCGCTTTACCAGAGTTTTCAAACAGGCTTTGAGCAGTTTATGCCGATGACGGCTAAGAAAACTCTTGCCAGCGCCATTCAGATCGGCAATCCGGTCAGCTACGAGCGCGCTGTGCGAGTGCTACAAGCCTTTGACGGTATCGTTGAACAGGTTACCGAAGATGAACTTGCCAATGCGGCTATGCGCGCCGATAAAACCGGCCTGTATGCCTGCCCGCATACCGGGGTGGCGCTGGGGGCTATGTTCAAACTGCTGGAACGCGGCGAAATAAAACCCGATCAGCGTGTTGTGGTTATCTCCACAGCGCACGGACTCAAGTTCTCGCGTTTCAAAGTCGATTATCATCAAGAGCAGTTAGTTGATGTTGTCTCGCGCTATGCTAACCCGCCGATTGAAGTCGCAGCCAATTATGGTGCAGTGATGGATGCAATTGGCTAGAATTTGGGCATATTTTATGCTATTTACTTCTGATCGTTCTCTGGTATAATCTGCCCGCTGACTCGACCGGTCGGCGGCTGCTCCGAATGGGACAGCTACTGACCTGGAGACCTGCTAACAGCACAAATAACACATCTAATAGGAGATAGCAGACGTCATGGTAACAGAAAAAGAAAACAAGACAGACCTGATCCAAAAATATTCTCGTCACGAGAAAGATACCGGTTCGCCAGAAGTGCAGATTGCCCTGCTGACAGATCGTATCCTTTATCTTACCGATCACTTACGTGAGCATAAGCACGATGAATCTTCACGCCGGGGATTGTTGAAATTAGTTGGCCGCCGCCGCCGACTGCTCAGATACTTGCGCAGTAAAGACTACAATCGGTTTGTGGCATTGACCAAAGAGTTGGGCATTCGTAAGGTATAAGTATTCAAAGTAGATGGCGCTGTAAGTCTGCCATCTACTTGTTTATATCTGTGCAGCATGATGAGAAAAAACTAAAATGAGGGTATGTTGGGTACGATGTGCTCTTCATACCCTTGTTTGCAGCAAGCATGTTGCATAAGCCCTGGCGGTTTTTCTTCAACGGGGGATTGGGTTCATTATTTTCTTGCATCTGTTAATTGAAGTTAAATATGAGAATTACTCAGTCTGTGGTGCTTGGAATGCACCAGGTCTGCGTTAACTAATTTTTTTCAGGCCCACCGCGAGGTTGGGAATTGGGACTTGAGAATAACCTGTTCAGGTAGGTTGTTTTTAGCTCCCAATCCCTAACCGGTGGGTCAAAATGGTAGGAGGTACCATGAAACCCGAAGCAAAAAAATATCAAGTGATGGTCGGCGATAAAGAAATGACCTTTGAAACAGGTCTGCTGGCCGGACAAGCTGGCGGTGCAGTCACCGTCGGCGTTGGCGATGCCTTACTTTTTGGTGTTGCTACAATGGGCGAAGTGCGCGATGGCATTGATTTTCTTCCTCTAACGGTCGATTATGAACAGCGCATGTATGCCGGTGGCGTTATCCCTGGCTCATTCTTCCGCCGTGAAGGCCGCCCCAGCGAAAACGCTATTTTGGTCAATCGTCTCACCGATCGCCCGCTGCGCCCGCTCTTTCCCAAAGACTTGCGCAATGCTGTTCAGGTGATTATGTACTCGCTCTCTGCAGATGGCGAAAATCCGTTGGATATTCTTGCCATCAATGCTGCTTCTGCTGCCGTGACGATTTCGGATCTTCCCTGGGATGGTCCAATTGGCGCGGTGCGTGTGGGTATGCTCGAAGGGAAATTTGTCATCAATCCAACTTTTGCCGAAATGGAAATTTCTCCCCTGGATTTGCGGCTGGCCGGAACGAAGGATGCCATTCTTATGGTTGAGTGTGGTGCCGACGAAGTGGCTGAGAACACAATAGTTGAAGCCATCAGCGTTGGGCATGACGCAATCCGTCAGATCACCGATACATTAGATAAAATGGCTGCCGAAGTCGGCAAGGCCAAGCGCAGTTATGATGCTGACCCTGTTGATGAAGCCATGAAACAGGCGATCTATGACCGCTCTCAGGCACGGATGAATGAAATTCTTGAGCAGCAGTTGCCCAAAGCTGAGAGTAAACAAGTAATGTCGGTGCTAAAAGAAGAAATTTTGGCCGAGTTTTCTGGTGAAGATGAAAGCCTCGTCACGGATGTAAAAAACTACTTCGACGCTGCTCACAAGAAAGTTGTGCGCGCCCGTATTTTGGAGCAAGGAAAACGCCCCGATGGACGCGGTCTAAAAGATGTGCGCCAAATTTGGTGTGATATCAACACTAGCCCGCGCGCCCATGGAACCGGTCTCTTCACTCGTGGCGAGACTCAGGTGATGACCATGGCGACTTTGGGAACCCCGCGCGATGCACAACGACTCGATACGCTGGATCCCGAAGAAAGCAAGCGTTATATGCACCATTATAATTTCCCGCCCTTCTGTACAGGCGAAGCCCGCTTCTTGCGTGGCACATCTCGCCGCGAGGTTGGGCATGGCGCTTTGGCAGAACGAGCTTTACTGCCAGTGATCCCCGATGAAACAGTATTTCCCTACTCGCTGCGTCTGGTTTCCGAAGTCTTGTCTTCGAATGGTTCTTCCTCGATGGCTTCGGTTTGCGGCTCAACCCTGGCGTTGCTGGATACAGGTGTGCCGATCAAAGCTCCTGTGGCCGGTGTTGCTATGGGGCTCATCAAAGAAGGAGATCGCTACGTTGTCCTTACCGATATTCAAGGTATGGAAGATCACCTCGGCGATATGGATTTCAAAGTAGCCGGAACGGATGATGGCATCACCGCCCTCCAGATGGATATTAAGATCAAGGGTATTTCTCCAGAAATTATGGCCGAAGCCCTGCTCCAAGCCAAAGAAGCCCGCGATCACATCAAGAATGAAATGATGTCTGTGATCTCTGAGCCGCGCGCAGAATTGAAACCGCATGTGCCGCGTATCGAAACCATTCAAATCCCCGAGGCCAAAATCGGTGCGGTGATTGGCCCAGGTGGCAAAGTCATTCGCGGTATTCAGGAAGAAACCGGTGTGCAGATTGACATTCAGGAAGATGGTACTGTCTTTATTGCTTCTGCAGATGGTGAAGGTGCACGTAAGGCACGCGAGATCATCATCGGCCTCACCGAGACACCCGAAGTTGGGCGTATCTACACTGGCAAAGTGACGGGTGTTAAAGATTTCGGCGCTTTTGTTGAAATCACCCCTGGGACGGTGGACTGGTTCATATTTCACAATTGGACACGCAACGCGTCAATAGCGTAGAAGATGTCGTGACGAACGGTGATGAAATTACCGTGATGGTGACAGAAATCAATCCGCGCTCAGGCAAAATTCGCCTCTCCCGTCGTGCCGTACTCGAAGGCTGGACGGTAGAAGAAGCGATTGCCAATGACAAGGCTGGCGGAAGTAAAGGTGGCGGTAATCGGGGTTCTTCATCGAATCGTGGTGGCGATCGCCGCAATCGTGATAATCGGCGCTAGAACATGTGCTTGCTCAAAACTAAAATAATTAATAAAAAAGGTGTGTGGGTGATCCACGCACCTTTTTTATTGGCTGCAACCTTTTTGTGAGAGATGCATCTAAAAATAAGTTGAGATTGGTAAAATAATATCAATTCGTGCACGCTAATTCATAGATTAAAATTTCTGTTATAAGTGAGTAGCTACGTTGAAAATCGACATTCGTGCGAAAAGTTCCCTAATTTAGGGCTTCTTGTTTGTAGTGCGATATTGTCAAACTACTGGATGCACACATCGTTCAAAAAGAGGAACAATGGAAGACAAAAAAGTACATAAAATGCTAATCATTGGCTCTGGCCCTGCTGGCCTGGCCGGAGCGCTATACGCATCCCGTGCTAATTTGGAGCCCGTGGTTTTCACGGGTATGCAATTAGGTGGGCAGGTTTCCACGACACATATTGTCGAGAATTATCCTGGCTTTCCCGAAGGCATTGGTGGCCCCGAATTGGTAGATGCTTTTCAAAAACAGGCCGAACGATTTGGTACTCGAGTTGAATTCGATCAAGTCACCGATATCGATTTTTCCAAGCGCCCTTTCAAAGTCATTACCTATAGCGGCGAATATTATGCCGAAACGCTGCTCCTCAGTACCGGCGCCAACCCGCGCCATCTTGAGATTCCCGGCGAAGTAGAATTCACCGGACGTGGTGTTTCCTATTGCGCAACTTGCGATGGGCATTTCTTCCAGGGCAAAGATGTGATTGTGGTTGGCGGTGGCGATAGCGCCCTGGAAGAAGGTCTTTTCCTGACGCGTTTTGCAAAGACCATTACCATCGTGCATCGACGCGATGAATTGCGCGCCGGAAAACTGCTGCAAGCGCGCGCTTTTAATGATCCTAAAGTCAGTTTTATTTGGGATAGCACACTTACCGAGATCGTTGGCGAGGGGATTGTGCAAAGTGTCAAAGTGAAGAACCTCAAAACGGGCGACGAGAGTGATATGCCCACCGAAGGCGTGTTTATCTTCATCGGCCACATCCCCAACACCGAGCTTTATGTCGGTAAGCTGGAAATGGACGATCAAGGTTATGTTGTTATCGATAAGTATATGCAAACCAGTATCCCCGGTGTTTACGCGGCTGGCGAAGTTGCCGACTCGCATTTCCGACAGGTGATTACTTCCGCGGGAATGGGTGCCGCCGCCGCTATGCAGGCCATTCATTACCTTGAAAATCAAATTAAATAGGTAAATATCCCCCTGATGTTTTTACGCCAGTTGTTTTGATCGGACTGCTATTGAATATGTGTATATATTGATACGTGCTATGCGGCGAAAATAAAGTGATAAATGCTACTGTGGTTTGCTGCATCAGAAAGTAAAATCGGCTGAGTAGCAAGAAAAATTTCAGTTTTTTACTTCAAGGAGTTATCCGATGGATAAAAAAGTTACGATTGTTGGCGCGGGGATGACTGGTTCAACTACCGCGCATTGGTTGGCTGAACGTGAGATCGCTGATATTGTTTTGGTAGATATTGTCGAGGGGATGCCGCAGGGTAAAGCACTCGATATGCAAGAGGCCATGCCGGTAATTGGCAAAGATGTTACTATCACAGGCAGCAATGATTATGCTGCCACTGCCGGATCCGATATTATTGTGATTACAGCTGGCCTGCCGCGCAAGCCGGGCATGAGCCGTGATGATCTGCTGGCGGCCAATACAGCCATTGTTGGCAAAGTTGTAGAAGAGACGATCAAACTTTCCCCCGATGCCATTTATATCATTCTCACCAATCCGTTGGATGTGATGACGTATCTGGCCTGGAAGAAATCTGGGTTGCCTGCCAACCGTGTCATCGGTCAGGCCGGTGTACTCGATTCGGCACGGATGCGCGCCTTCGTTGCCATGGAACTGGGCGTCAGCGTTGAAAATATTCATTGCTATGTGCTGGGTGGACACGGCGACTCGATGGTGCCGTTAACGCAGCACTCCAACGTAGCTGGTGTACCTTTGCACAAAACGATGCCCCAAGAACGCCTGGATGCAATTGTAGAGCGCACCCGCAAAGGCGGTGGTGAAATTGTCAGCTTACTCAAGCAGGGCAGCGCGTTTTATGCTCCGGCGGCAGGTGTTGCTCAGATGGCTGCAGCTATCTTGAAAGACAAACAGCTTATCGTTCCCGCGGCTGTCTATATGCAGGGCGAGTACGGTCTCAACGGCATATACTTTGGCGCGCCTGCTCAGTTAGGTGCTAATGGTGTCGAGAAAATCATCGAATACGAACTCAGCGATGACGAGCTTGCAGAACTTCAAAAATCGGCAAAAAGTGTTGCCGAGAATATTGCCGCCTTGGGCCTGTAAAATCAACTTTTTCGGGTTTGATCACCCTCAAATGCCCGAAGATACAAAAATATTGGTTTATTTGTGGAAAGGAATGAAATGATTTTAAAAGAGAAGATCGCCGCTCAACTTCCCGAATGGCGTGCGCGTGTTCGCAAACTGGTTGGTGAGAATGGGGACGTGGTTGTGGATCAGGTCACTGTGAAGCAAATCTACGGTGGCATGCGCAGCGCCAAAGTTCTTGTGACGGATATTTCTTACGTGGACCCCAATGAGGGTATCCGTTTTCGAGGCTATACTATTCCCGAACTGTTGAAACTACTTCCCAAGGCTGAAGGCTCAAAGTTCCCCCTGGCCGGAAGTTTGTTCTATCTATTATTAGTTGGCGAAATTCCAAGTTTCGCAGAAGCGATGGAAGTTGAGAACGCCTGGAAAGCGCGCGGCGTAATTCCACCCTTCGTTTTCGAAACCTTGCGGGCCATGCCGGAAGATACCCATCCCATGACCATGTTCTCACAGGCGATTGTGTCTTTGCAGCATGAGTCGGTTTTCGCTCGCCGCTATCAAGAAGGGATGCAGCGCGAAGATTATTGGGAAGCTGCCCTGGCTGATGCCCTCAACCTGACAGCAAAACTCCCCGCGATTGCGGCGTATATTTACAATATCAAATATGGCAATGGCGGTTTTGTCTCCCCTGACCCCGATCTGGATTGGGCAGCCAATTTTGCCCACATGATTGGCTTTGACAGCCCGGATTATAAGGAACTCTCGCGTTTGTATTTCTTCCTGCACTCCGATCACGAGAGCGGCAATGTCAGCGCCCATACCACCCACTTAGTGGGTTCATCGCTCGCCGATGTGTACTACGCCTGTGCTGCAGGTATCAACGGTTTGGCTGGCCCTTTGCATGGCTTGGCGAATCAGGAAAGCTTGCGCTGGGTGTTGAATCTTCGTGAGGAATTTGGCCGCAACCCCAGCAAGGAAGAGCTTGAAAAATTCACCTGGGATACCCTGAACTCGGGGCAAGTGATTCCGGGTTATGGTCACGCGGTTTTGCGCCTGCCCGATCCGCGTTATACAGCCCAGCTTGAATTTGGCCGCGAATATATGCCCCATGACGAGATTTTCCAGCTGATCGAAGAGTTGTACAATGTTGTCCCCAAAGTTTTGCAGGAGCTTGGCAAAGTCAAGAACCCCTGGCCGAATGTGGATGCCATTAGCGGCACGCTGCAATATCACTACGGTATGCGCGAATTTGACTTCTATACCGTTCTCTTTGGCATCAGTCGCATTCTGGGTGTAACCGCCAATTTGGTTTGGGCGCGTGCGCTTGGTCAACCCCTGGAACGTCCTAAATCCCTCACCACGAAAATGCTTGAAGATATCGTTGTCAAGGCGAAGTAAAAGCCTTACAAATAATTGCCAATAAAAAAGAGCCGGTGCAATTCACAAGCACCGGCTCTTTTTTTATCTTTATGGTGTTGGTGTTACCGCCGCACCTGCTTCACCCGTCCAGGTGAAGACCCGGGTCTGGCTGCTGGCTCCCGCGGTATCCCAAATGGGTGCGCCATTATCGTCGGTGCCAATTTGGCGTACCGGCATCACCGACCAGCGATAAACATGCGGTTCGTTGGCATTCGCTCTAAAGGAAGCCGGCACAATAAATTTTGTATCCGTAACATAAGCTATCAATTTACGTCCCTGGCCTTCGGTGACATCTTCAACCGTGATGGCATAGGTTTCGTTATCGCGCAACGTGCCTACCGCGGCCCATTGTAGGGTGACAATATCATCTTCGAGAGTGAAGTGTGTCCCATCGGGGGGCAGTAATAGGTTCGGGGCGGGATAAGGGGGCGGCGCTGTGGGTGTAGGCGTTGGCCCGGGGGTGGCTGCCCGCTCACACAAAGGGATGATCAAACTCAAGCCGGAATAGACCGTGTTATTGACCATTCCGTTAAATTCCTTGATGGCATCCATCGGTACAGCATAATTGGTTGAAATGCTGCTTAAGGTGTCGTTCTCTGCCACGGTATAGACAACTTTCTCGCAGGCGGCAATTGTAGCATCCAGACCACTGAGCGTGGCCGTGGGGAAAGGAGTCACCGTCGGTGTAGGATACGGAATCAGCAACTCTTGTCCATCGAAGAGCGTGGCGCAATCGGCTGGCAGGTTGTTGGTGCGCACAATGCTCTGCACCGAAATATCAAAAGCGGCTGCGATACCACCGCAGGTATCGCCTGATTGTACCGTGTAGGTAAAAGGTGTTGGCGAGGGCAGTGGCGTGGGTGTGAGTGTAGGAGTTTGCGGCGTGGGGGTCAGCGATGGCGTAATGGTCAATGTCAGCGTAGGCGTTGCTGTGGGTTCTACCACGCGTCCGGTGCTTTGCAGTGCAAAAAATACCATCACCGCGCCAATTGCCAGAAACACTGCCAGTAAACCGATCACTGCAGGCAGGCTTAATGTAATTTCAGGCATTCGGCTGCCGCGCAAAGCCTGTGATTGCTTTTCTTCGCTTTCGCCATTGCCCGTTAATGAACTGCCGCATACCAGACATCGGGCGGCATCTTCGCTGAGACGCGTACCGCAGGTTGGGCAAAGTTTTGTGGAAGTTGCAGAGTTGTCAGTGCTCATAGGCCAAGTATAAAAAACAGAGGATTGGTTTGTAGAATAAGTCTAAGACTGGTTCTTAAAATAGCGGCGATGATTATACCAGCCTTTTACAACCCTTGCGAATCGCTTTTTACCCTCCAGATACTGGCTGCCGGAAACCGGAAACTGGTATACTGCCATCATGCAGCCTCACAGCATTTATCTCCATATCCCCTTTTGCCAGCATCGTTGTAGTTACTGCGACTTCAATACCTATGCCGGTTTAGAGAATCTAATTTCAGCTTATGCCCAGGCGCTGCAACACGAAATTAAATATGTGGCTGCAACCCTGGATGCAAAATTGCCTGTACATACGATCTTTTTTGGTGGCGGCACCCCCTCGCTGCTGCCTGCTGAATACCTGGCGAATATATTAAAAACGCTGCGCACATCCTTTAATGTATTTCCCGATGCAGAGATCAGTCTGGAGGCCAATCCTGGCACACTCTCGGCGGCTTATCTGACTGAATTACGCAATTTGGGCATCAATCGCCTCAGCCTGGGGATGCAGTCCGCGCACCCCGATGAATTGAAATTCCTTGAGCGTATTCATGATTATATGGATGTGGTTGATGCCGTAACCTGGGCGCGTCAGGCCGGATTTGACAACCTGAGTCTGGATTTGATATTTGGGTTGCCGGAGCAGCAGACTCAGACCTGGGTGGATAGCCTCCAACGGGCCTTGGCGCTTGCTCCGGAGCATTTCTCGCTCTACGCGCTGACGCTGGAGCATGGCACCCCACTGGGGAGTTGGGCGGCCCGCGGCCTGATCCCCGAACCCGATCCCGACCGGGCTGCCGATATGTATGAACTCGCCACCGAAATGCTCGCTCAAGCCGGATACGCACAATACGAAATTTCCAACTGGGCGCGAGAAAATCATGAGTGTCGCCATAACGTGCAATACTGGCGTAACCAGCCCTACCTGGGCCTTGGGGCCGGGGCGCACGGCTTTGTCAATGGTATGCGTACTGTTAATGTCTTATCCCCCAAGTCCTATATTCAGCGCCTTTCCACCTTCAACCTTCAATCATCAGCCCAATTTCCTCGCACCCCCGCCACCATCGAGGCCAACCCCATAGATCGCGAGACTGAAATGCGCGAGACCATGATGATGGGCCTGCGCCTGACGCGTGAAGGCGTCTCGGATGCCCGCTTTCAGGCGCGCTTCGGCCTGTCCCTACAACAGCAATTTACCGAAGAGATTCAACAGCTTATGGAGTGGGAACTACTCTGTTGGGAAAATGATACCTTAAGCCTGACCAGGCGCGGGCGTTTACTGGGCAATCAGGTTTTTATACAGTTTGTGTAGAAAAAGACCCTCTCCCGATTCGGGAGAGGGTTGGGGTGAGGGTTACACTTCGCGTTTCAACAAAATATTTGCTAGCTCCACCAACGCTTCTCCGGCATCTCCCAGAGGATTGGCAGCTTCTAGCGCGTCGAGTGCTTGTTGCGTGAGTCGTTCAGCTTGTTGTTGTGTATAGGCTTGTCCGCCTTCTGTGGCGAGTTGTGCAGCAAGCGTGGGGACCTCCTCAGGACTGATTGGACCCTGTCGCCAACGGGCTGCGAATGCCCCATTTTGTTGCAAGCCGAAGAGTACGGGTAACGATTTTTTACCCTCCAGCAGATCGCTGGCTGCTGATTTTCCGGTTTCGCTGACATCCCCCCAAATGCCCAGATAATCGTCAAGGGCCTGAAAAGCCAACCCGAGGTCGCGTCCGAAAAGCCGGTATGAATTTCGGGTTGCCGCATCACTCTCGGCTACAATTGCCCCCAATTCGGTGCAGGCCTCCAGTAGCGCAGCAGTTTTCCCGCTGACCATCGGCCAATAATCACTCAGAACAAGATCGTTCCGATTCTCATAAGAAATATCCAGAAATTGCCCCTGGGTGAGATGCAGGCAGGTTTGCTGAAGCAGGCTGGCGGCATCCAGTACAATTTTGGTAGAAACTGAGCGGCGCAGTTCGAGCATTTCCAGATGAGCAAGCGTGAAGAGTGTATCGCCCGTGTTGATGCCCTGCGAAAGACCCCAAATTTTCCACACCGTAGGGCGGCCGCGGCGCAGAGGGCTGTTATCCTCAATATCGTCATGGACGAGCGAGAAATTATGTACCAATTCTACTGCTGCGGCGGCGGGAAGTGTGTTTTTCCAGTTGCCGCCAGCGGCCGCGGCGGTTAACAATACCAGCAGTGGGCGCACCCGTTTGCCAGTTGCTTTTGAGCCAGCGCCCTCGCCTTCCCAACCCATGTGGTAGCGCATCATCTTGAGGAGTTCAGCATAATGCGGGGCGTGCGATCGCGCCACCGCCAACTGAAGTTCGTTTTCGATAGCAGGCAGGTAGGTTTGGATCAACTGCTGAAGCGGCATAATTTACTCCTGATACCCGCTAAGGGGAGTGTTTTGCAGAGTTGAAAGGTTGGCGGCGCCCGTGGCAAACATGGTTACTCGAATTTCCCGCGTGATTTCCTGAATGGTCAGGATGGTTTGGTCGAGCGAGTGGGAAGCGGCCTTCAAGAATGGCCCAGCCATGCCCCCCAGGGACGCGCCCAGAGCGATGCTTTTGGCAATTTCCACGCCGGTATGGATACCTCCCGAAGCAAAGATGGGCAAGCCTGGGGCGGATTGCCGCACCTGAATAATGGACTCAGCGGTGGGGATGCCCCAATCGACAAAGGCGGCTGCCAATCGTTTCTGGCTTGGGTTTTTTGCGCGGTACATTTCAACTTGTGACCATGATGTACCACCGGCTCCGGCTACGTCAATGGCGGCGATTCCAGCATTGGCGAGCTGCCGTGCTGCTTGTGCCGATATACCCCAGCCTACTTCTTTTGCAATCACCGGCACAGTGAGTTTTTTGCAAACCACTTCAATTTTAGAGAGCAGTCCGCTGAAGTGTGTATCGCCCTCGGGTTGTACGGCCTCTTGCAAAGCGTTGAGATGCAAGATGAGCGCATCGGCAGCGATCATATCTACAGCGCGTTGACACTCTTCAACGCCATAGCCATAATTGAGTTGAATCGCCCCCAGGTTTGCCAGCAGCAGTATATCGGGCGCCACCTGACGAACCTGGAAGGTTGCCGCTAGCGCCGGATCTTCGATTGCGGCGCGTTGTGAACCCAAACCCATAGCAATGCCGGTGGCCTGCGCGGCTGCAGCTAACGTGCGGTTTAGCTCTCCAGCTTCGGGTGTGCCACCAGTCATCGATGAAATCAGCACGGGAGCCTTTAAGACGCGTCCAAACAACTTTTGTGTTAAATCAATTGCTTCCAGATCAAGCTCAGGCAGGGCCTGATGGGAGAAATGATAACGCTCCAGCCCAGTGCCCAGGCTGGAGCGCACGTCTTCTTCGAGGTTGATCCGAATATGATCGGCTTTTCGCGAGCTTGTCGCCGTAACTTTTGGCATAGTCTAGTGTTCCTTAGCTGTGAGGCTATATTACCAGTCCGATTCTGCGCTGTCAACAGCGCTTGACAGGTGCCTGAATTGGGCTGTAAAATTGCCTCAGTAATTTTTGAACCAGGCCAGACTTTGTTGATTACTGGCTTACTACCTGAGGAGGTCGACTATGAACCAAGAAGTTCTTGAGAAAATCAAAGCGATTATTGCTGAATTACTGGATGTTGATGAGAGCGAGATCAAACCTGAATCTCGTTTTCGTGAAGATCTCGAAGCCGATTCGCTCGATTTGGTCGAATTGATTATGGAGTTTGAAGAGACTTTTGGCAGCGAAATTTCTGACGAAGATGCCCAGAGCATTACCAGCGTGGGCGAGGCAGTCAGCTATATCGAACAACGCATGTAATCTCTCCGTGCTGCACTTATGGCACAATTTAACGTAAAAATAAAGGAGCCGCAGCAATTTTGCTGCGGCTCCTTTATTTTTACGTTCCTCCCTTCTCCGTATTTCGGGGGAGGGGCAGGGGTGTGGGCAGATTAATCTTTCAAGAGCAGCGGAATTTCCTCCGGGTGTTTGGCAACACGCACTCCGGCGGCTTCTAGTGCCTTGATTTTATCCGCGGCCAAGCCGGTACCGCCTTCGACAATCGCGCCTGCGTGTCCCATACGTTTTCCAGGAGGAGCGGTTTGCCCGGCGATGAATCCGGCTACGGGTTTCGTTAGATACTTGCTGATGAACTCGGCTGCTTTTTCTTCGTCGGTGCCGCCAATTTCACCAATCAAGACAATTTTTTTGGTTTGGGGATCTTCCTCGAAGAGGCGCAGCGCGTCGATGAAATTGGTGCCATTGATGGGATCACCGCCAATGCCCACGCACGTACTCACGCCCATGCCCAATTCTTTCAACGCATAAAGTACCTCATACGTGAGCGTGCCAGAGCGGGAAACCACACCCACATCACCTGGGATGGCAATATCGCCAGGGATGATGCCAACTTTGGCCTCGCCGGGGGTCAGCAAACCGGGGCAGTTTGGCCCAACCAGGCGCACTTTTTTCTGATCGAGATAGTTGCGCACGCGCATCATATCTTGCACCGGAATGCCCTCAGTGATGGTGATAATCAATTCAACACCTGCGTCCGCCGCTTCAAACATGGCGTCGGCGGCGAAGCGCGAGGGGACGAAAATGATGGTTGCATTGGCGTCCGTGGCTTCTTTCGCCAGCTTGACCGAGTCGAAAACGGGGACCTTGCCATCTAAAATCCACTCACCACCCTTGCCGGGGGTCACACCAGCGACCAGATTAGTACCATAGGCAAACATGCGCTCGGCGTGGAAAAGGCCCTCGCGTCCGGTAATGCCCTGACCCATTAATTTTGTGTTTTTATCAACCAGGATACTCATTACTTAGCTTCTCCCTTAGCGGCGGCAACCGCTTTTTGGGCTGCGTCAGCCAATGTGTCTGCCGTAATCATTTTGGCATCTGCTAATAATTTGCGCCCCTCTTCGGCGTTGGTGCCCACCAGCCGCACCACCATTGGCACATCCGGCTTCACTTCCTCCATAGCTGCCAGTATACCGCGCGCCACTTCATCGCCGCGCGTGATCCCGCCAAAAATATTAATCAGAATAGCTTTGATATTTGGGTCCGAAAGAATAATGCGGAAGGCGGCGGCAACTTTCTCGGCATTCGCGCCACCACCAATATCTAAAAAGTTGGCCGGTTCGCCGCCGAAGAATTTAATCACATCCATGCTGGTCATTGCCAGCCCGGCCCCATTGACCATACAGCCAATATCGCCATCCAGCTTGATGAACGAAAGACCATACTTGCGGGCTTCAATCTCGGCGGAGGCTTCCACATCCAGATCGCGCTTATCGGCCAGTTCCGGATGCCGGAATAAGGCGCTGTCATCCAATACCATTTTGCCGTCAACAGCCAACAGTCTCTTGTCGTTTGTAATCACCAGGGGGTTGATCTCGGCCAGGGTGGCATCACTTTGTTTATAAGCTTGCCATAAACCTTCGGCGATCTTGCCAAAACTGCGCCATAATTCGCGTGGCAAATCAATCCCGGCGGCAATATCGCGGGCCTGATAGCCTTGCAAGCCCATTAAGGGATCAATATGCGCCCGGATGATTTTCTCTGGGGTTACGCGGGCTACTTCTTCAATATCCACACCGCCCTCAGATGAAGCCATCATCACCGGACGCCGCGCGGCGCGGTCATTGGTGATGCCCAGGTAAATTTCGTGCTGGATATCAGCAGCTTCGTCAATCAGCACCTTGCGTACCGGCAAACCTTTAATCTCCATGCCTAAAATTTGGGTTGCGATTTCTTCGGCTTCTGCTGGGCTTTTCGCCAGGCGAATTCCCCCAGCCTTGCCGCGCCCACCGACCAATACCTGCGATTTAACAACAACGCGGCCACCCAATTCTTCGGCAATTTGTTTTGCCTCACTTGCGGTAGCCGCTACTCTCCCTTTCGGGATGGGTACGCCGTACTCGGCGAATATTAATTTAGATTGATACTCGTGTAGTTTCATGAACGTGATAGCTCCTAGCTGAATACTTGTCTCTAATCAGTTAGCGGGGCGATTATACCACGTTCATTATTCAGACGGATTCTATTCCCGAGCGGGTGTTCAGACTCCCTTTAGGCGTGATCCTGCCCATTTTTTGATGGGTTTAACCCGAAGCGCCAGCAACAAAAGCAGCGCCGCGGCGAAATACCAGGGTTGTGTGACCCCTTGTTTGACCAGCCAAATATAGTGGATGACGGCAAAAATTCCCGCGGCGTAGGCCAATTTATGCAGCTTTTTCCAGTTCTTCTTCAGGCGGCGCTGCCAACCCTGGGTGGAAGTAATCGCCAAACTTAGCAGGATCAACCCCGTGGTTAGCCCGACAACGGCGTAGCGCTTTTCAAGCAAAGCATCCTGAATCAAAGCAAAATTGAAGAAATAATCCACGCCGATAAAGATCGCAAAATGAATGCTGGCGTACATGAAACTGTAAAGCCCCAGCGGGCGGCGCAATTTCAGCACCGGGCGATATTTGAACACGGTGTTGACCGGCGTGCAGGCCAGTGAGAGCAGCAGCAACACCAGAGCAGTTTTTCCCGTACGCAGGGTGAACTCGCGGATTGGATCGGGACCGTAATTGTGGGTGAAAAAATCCCATAGCATCCATGCGAATGGAATGAGTGCACTGACGTGGGTGGCGAGTTGTAAGTTTAAAATCTTTTTTTTCATGTTTTATCTCTCCGTCTTCTGTGCCCGGTCGTCGGTCAAAAATTAGCCTTTAAATCCATTCCGGCATAGAGATGGGCAACTTCGGCTTCGTAACCGTTGAACATCAGCGTTTCGCTGCGGCCAAAATTTCCGATGCGTCGCTCAGAGGCTTGCGACCAGCGTGGGTGGTCTACTGTGGGGTTGACGTTAGCATAGAAACCATATTCGTTGGAGGCAGCAGCCATCCACAGGGAGGTGGGCATCTCGGTGACTAGATCAATCTTGACAATGGATTTAATGCTCTTGAAACCATATTTCCATGGTACCACCAGACGTATAGGCGCGCCGCTTTGGGGCAGCAGGTCTTTGCCGTAGAGACCGGTAGAGAGAATGGTCAAATCGTGCATCGCCTCATCCAGGCGTAGGCCTTCAATGTAGGGCCACTGATACCAGGGATTCGCCTTGAAGCCGGGCATGCCTTCGGGGTCGTAGATCGTCTCGAAGCGCACGTATTTGGCCTCGGCTTTGGGTTCGACTTCGGCGAGTAATTTGCTCAGCGGGAAACCCATCCAGGGGATGACCATCGACCAGGCCTCCACGCAACGCAGACGGTAGATGCGTTCTTCGATCTCGAATTTGTGTAAATCATCCAGCGAGAAGGTTTTGGGGTTATCCACCAATCCGCCCACTGTCACTTCCCAGGGAGATGTTGGATAGCCCATGGCCAGGTCTGCGACGCGTTCTTTGTCGGTAGTGAACTCGTAGTAGTTGTTGTAGTGGGTAATATCTTCAAACGAATTGAGCGGGGCGCCCAACTCGTCTGTAGTCGATGATGGCGGAACCGTGGGCTGCGCATCGCTGGCAGGCGCCGCGGATGCTTCGGCGGTTTCTGCGGGAGCAATGCCGCAAGCTGCTAATATTGCCGCGCTGGCGCTGACAATCCCCATGCTCTTGAGGAAGTCGCGGCGCGAAAGGTAAACGTGTTCGGGTGTAATTTCAGATGATGGGATTTTTTGCATGGCAATCTCCTGTTGTCTAATGCTATGATGCTTACAAACTGGCCTATCTTACTCCGAATTATAGGCTACCTGATTAACAGGAAGATTAATTGCAAATGGGAAGTTGATGAATAGAAATCCCTTGGTTAAGACCTGCTATTAGGAGACAAGGGTTTTCTTGGTCAACTATGGCTTGAATAACAATACGATCGTTGTCATTCCGAGCGAGGCGAGGAATCCTTGTGAAGCGGCTTGATTGATCATCTGTGTGATAGTATTTTTTCGCGATTCTGTTCAGGGATTCTTCGCTCCGCTTCGCAACGTTCAGAATGACATGTGTTCAAGCTTTTTGGCCTAATCCAGTACTTCCGTATTCATCAAGTGCATGTTGTACAATAAATGCCTTCGAAATTTTTAACGCGAATGAGCGCGAATATCGCTAATCACGCGAATGTTTTAAAAAATTCGTGAAATTCGCACCATTCGCGGCATTCGCGTTCCAGGCTGAATGATTGATTTGTTCAAGATACTGTTGACCAATACACTATCCCAGTAATTCCCGAATTTCGTAGAAGTGAGGTGATCCTCAGCCATCCAATGAGCCACTCAGCCTCGTGAGTCTTACGAAGCATCTGCGGTTCGATACCGCAGATCAGCAACCTGCTTATTCGAGTCCTCTCAATGGCGCTGAGGCGACATCCTTATCTCCGAGGCATGATCCTCAGGGCGAGAATAACGTCGCCCTCAGCTTCAAACATATCCCAGGCCACAAAGTGACCGTGAGCGGGATAACACCACTATTATGATTATATCTTGCGCTAAATTGGTAAGGTTCCTGGAGTGTAATTACTCAGCCTATGCCTAAAGGGCTATAAAATTCACCACAAAGAAAAACATAAAATCTTGGCATTTTCTTCGTGACTTTGTGTTTTTGTGGTGAAAAAAGTGGTATTTCACGATATGCCTGAGTAGAAACTTTGGGGTACACTATCTCTACCCCAACGGAAGGCGAGCAGAGCTGGGCTACCCGGTTCGCTCGTCTTTCAATTTAAGGGCAAAATCCTGAATTTTCCCGCCGTGGCTGCGATAAATCATCACCGCAGACCCCAACGGAAGGCGAGCAGAACTAGGCCCCCGGTCGCTGTCCTTCAAGAGAGTATCAATCAGAGATTTTACGGAATCTTTTATTGGAAGTCGCCATAGATTTCTATACTAGAGACCAAACCTTGGTTATCAAACAGAATGTCGATTTTATAAACACCATCTCCTAGATCATAAGTACATGAAGTGAATTCATCACTATTCTCGTTAGAGATATTGATGCACTGTCCAACTCTATATTTTCGCAGTTGAACTTGAACATCTTCGAAACTAACATCCGACATGAAAGCGTCCCTTAAAATATCTATAAAGTCATTAGAATCAACTTGGCCACTAGGTATACAGGGATATTCATCAAAGTCTAGAGTAAATTTAGTACATAAATCCTTTATAGTTGTCGCATCTAAATGCTGAAGCCCTCCCATGATTTCATTGTTATCTTCAATATTGTGGAAAATGAATCCATACCAAGGACACATACCACAGCAAAAATACGTCACTACAAAAACCACTAGGATTATCGCTATTGCCCTTAAAGGTATGTTGCGAAAAATATTCTGCATAATTTAGTAAATCTCTCCAATTATGGTCTCGAAAAAGGGAACGGTTCACCAGCAAGTGGGCCATGTCTTATTAATAAATCTTCGTAACGGCCATTGCTTCCAACACCACGTATACCAAATACATTTCTAATTAAATTACCAAGATCATCGGGAGAAACGCACTCAATTGAAATACAAACGCCAATCCCCATAGCAGCTTCCGAGAGAACATGATCTTTCCAACTGGTGCCAGTGGTTAAATCCACAGAAGTTGACTGGAATACCGTGCCTACAGTGCTTTGAGCATACTCATGTACTACATTTGCCCCTGTGGCGAATACAAAAGCCATTTCAAAATCACTTTCTTCTGTCATTGCTGCCACATAAGCCCATGAATGGTAAATTTGGTTACCCTTATCTCGAAAGTCAGTATGAAAACCTGTATCGGTGAAGTATGAATATGTTGGAGCTACATGCCTATTTGCGTGTAGTGGTGCCCACTTACCAACCGTTGTTGTACCAATAAACAAATCATTAAGCGTTGGCATCATCATATCATAATCACCATATATATCTGCGGTGGTTTCGACTATTTGTGCAGCTACCTCCACGGTTGTTTTTGGCTTTCTCTTTTTAAGATCCTGGACTACTACCATTGCTGCATTATATGCTCTGTGATAATAATCTGCAGATCCTTTAATCCCAACTGGAGGCCTTCCCGTATTTCCTTCTAATGTAGTATGACCTGCTCCAATAATTACTGGGTTTGTACGAAGCATCCCTATATGCCCTGTTGGGTCGGTATACTTCACCGGGTTGTTATATGTGTAGCTATACCGATTGAGGCTCTGAGGATTAGATAAGTCAGGAATAATCGTATCCGGCTGTGTGAATCGCATTATACGAGGTGAGTAAAACCGCGCATTATAGTTTATCCCGGTAAGGTCAGACCTGTCAGGTCTGGCCTTTGTACGCAAATCGATCCAGTGTGGTGGCGTGACGCCACTGGTGGAATGTGTTGATTGCACCAGTGGAATGATGGGGGCGCACTGGTGCAATCCATGTGTTCCACTGGTGCAGCGGGTCAATTGCGCCAGTGCAATCGCCCCGCCCTAATCTTCAATCAGGTCGTCGGGATGCAGTTCATTCCAAAGCGCAACCATTTCGTCTTCGGTTTTGCCAATGTTGGCGGCGTTGAGCCATGCGCCGCGGAACTCGCTGTTCACGCCGCCGCTCACGCGCGGGTTCAGGCGCAGGCTAATTTTGATGCTGCCGTCTTTTTTGCCAATTGGTCTGAAGGATGTGCCATTGGGCAGTTTAACGATGCGCCCGGCTTTCAAACCTTTTTCAATGACGACATCCAACTCCGAGAGTACGGCCAGAATACTGCCGCGGGTCTGGTTTGTGGCAGCAATCAATTCGTCAATCATCTCTTCGGAGTCCATCGGGGTGGCCGAAGCCAGCCTGGGGCCAAGCTCCTGCCACATTTTGATTTTCTTCGCCATCATACAACTCCTTTCCCCAATCGGGGTATTCCATAGCGGGTGAGATTTTCGTCGGGAACGCCGGTTTCTGGGTGCAGACATTCCCCCGACATCTCAGTTGAATCGTGTCAGGTGGATTATATCAGAATATGGCGAGTAAATTGCGAGCGGCAACTTAAACAAACAAATGGATTCAATCTGCTTTTCGATTGAACCCATTTTGGATGGCGATTAAGTGTTGCTATGGAAAATCGTCTCACTGATTTGCCGCAGAGTGCGCCGAGAACGCTGGGAGAAGCATTTTATGCAACAGAACTCGGCGACCTTTGCGCTCTCCGCGGTTATTTTTTGCCAGTAATACCCCGCGGGGGAACTGCCCAATTTTGATCAGTTGTTTTCTACCGTACATCTATGCACAATAGCACAAAAACGGAACACGAATGTCGCGAATATGCGAATGACACGAATTTTTCCTTGTTTTTCATTCGCGGTATTCGTTCATTCGCGTAATTCGCGTTAAAATTTGGCACTATTTTTCTAAATGTACGGTAGCGAAATCAGTTGTAAATTTTATTGGCATGCTACTCTTGTGGTATGGCGAAGTGCAAAATGCGGTGGTTACCCGCATCGGCAACCCACAGGCCGCCATCGGGCGCGGCTGCCAACCCGGTGGGCAGGTTGAAACTATCCATGCTGCTTCCGAAAATGCCCCAGTAGCGCACAAACTCGCCCTCGGTGGTGAATTCCAGAATGCGGTAGCCCTCCGGGTCGCTGACAAAAACACGGTCTTGTGCATCAACCGTGATATAGGGCTTGTTATCCAGCGATTGGCCGTACCAGCCGACAATTTCCCATTCCAGCACGGGGAAGTAGGCCAGTTCGGTCTCATCGAAGGCGAAAACCTGCACGCGCTTGTTCCAGGTATCGGCCACGTAGATGCGGCCCTCGCCATCCACCGCCAGCCCGACAGGCTCGTCAAACTGGCCTTCGAGCAGCCCGGCTGTTCCAAAAGCGGTCAGGAAGTTGCCATCTCCATCAAAGACAGCCACGCGCTTGTTGCCGGTATCGGTGATGAAAACGCGGCCTTCGCTGTCTACGATCACATCGCGCGGTCCCCAGAAAGCGGTGCCGGTTTCGGCCTGGCCGAAATAACCCCACTGGGTGATGAACTTTCCCGTGGCGCTGAACTTCTGCACGCGATGATTCCAGGTATCGGTAACGTAAACGCTGCCATCCGGCCCCACAGCAATGCCCCAGGGTTCGTAGAAGGTGCCCGCGGGGGCTTCTCCAACAGCGCTGTCGGCAAAGCTGCCCCACACATGCATCACTTCGCCCTCGGCGCTGAGGTGCTGGATGCGGTGATTATTGGTGTCGGCCACATAGACCGAGCCATCGGGGGCGGCGGCCACAGCGCGCGGCATCTGGAATTGGCCGCGCTCTGCGCCGTTGCTGCCGAAGGTTTTATTGGCCAGCAAGATAATTTCTTTGCCTTCATAGGGGTCGGCAAGCACTTCTTCCATAGCCAGCGGCGCGCTGCCGTAATTCCATACCTGGGCAGCGATATCCTTGCGCACATACAATCTCATGCGGTCGGCGGGCGACCAGGTGGGCAGGTTGAGTTCGGCCTCTTTGCCTGTCAGGACGGCGTAGTCGCTGTAATCGCGGTTCAGCCAAATCTGGAAGATGGCGGCGCGCATCTGCGGATCGAAGATAGCATTGCGAATGCGCTCCCACGTCAGGTTGTAATAATCCTGATTCGGCCACCAGATGCGGATATAGTCGAACTGGTAATAGGCCTGCCCGACGACGGGTTCCAGCTTGTCGAAATTATTGTCGCCGACCAGAATTACCGGCGCGTCGCGCAATTCGCGCGTCGGGTTGGGGCCGTAGTATTTCTGGTTAGGATAATTGCGCAGATACCACCAGTAGGGGTAGGTGGTTTCGTCGTCGTAGGCGACGACCATATCCAGCCCGTCGGTGGTGCGGCGCGAGAGTTCTTCAATTTGCTCGAGGGCGATCTTCGGCCCGGCACCTGAGTGCGCATAGACCAGATATTCGGTGGCCTGATCGTAATTGATATAAGCTGCCCGGAAAGCGGCGCGTGCGGTAAGCAGCGCCAGGAAGGTGAACATGGTCAGGATGGTCAGGCGGGCGAACTGAGCGAATTGCCACTCGCGCAGCAAACGCACAATTAGCAGCGCACTGATAATGGCGACCAGCGCCGCCAGGATAAATGCGTTGGTGCTGTTTAATTGGCTGAGTTCTTTGCCCATAAAGGGGGGCTGGCTCCCGATGAGCTTACCGATAGTGGAACCCAGCGATGTGATGAAAGTGATCGTCAGGGCGCTGAGCAAGGCGCCATTGCGGGTTTTGACGAAGTCCCAATCGATGCGTTCAACGAGTTTGCCCAACCCCCAGGCGGCCAGCAAAATCATCGGGTAGGCAATATGAACCGTCAGCCAGGGCATTTTTTCTCCAGCGACGGTGTAGGCCAGTAGGCTGGTAACCACCCAGAAGCTGAGCAGCGGCAGTACGGGAGCAGGACCATCTTGGGGATCAATTTCTATATCGGTCTCAGAATCATGCCTGGAGTGAGTCTGAACATCCGCTTCGAGGCCAGGGATCAATTTGAGCCGAATCCAGTAATATCCAGCCAGAATACTCCCCAGGAGCGGCAAAAATTCATACATCGGCACCTGCACCAGTATGTAGTAATACCAGGGCTGGCTGCCGCGCTCCACGCCTTGCTGTTCGAGCCAGTAGCCCAGCGAGCCGACGATGCCGGTGAAAAATCCGGCGCCATTGGTGAAGACGGTGGTGTACAGGATCGTGAAGGGAATATAAAAAATGGCCGCGTTAATCAGCCACAGGCGCGCATCCCAGGTCATGCCCACGCCAATGGCAACCAGCGCCAAAATGAAAACAAACGCCCCGGTGCGGATCATGCCAATGTTGGTGTAGTCGAGCGGGTTCCAGCCAATGGCGCTGACGATGAAGGGCGCTAACTGCGGCAAAATCAGCGTGAATTGTAGCAGCATCAGGCTGAAAGCGCGCTGTTGGCGCAGTTTTTCCCAGGTGTAACCACGAATGGCAAGCACCAATGCACCCAGCACCGTGAGGCCGCTCAATGCCAGCGGAATATACAAATGCAGGGGGATATCGCGGGCGGTTTCAACCGCCTCGGCTACGGCTTCTGTGACGACGGCCTCCGGGGCAGGGAAATAGGCATTCAGGCCGATGCCAATTGCGGCGAGAATGCCCGCTACTAGCAATAAGATCAGGAAAAGATCGCGGTGGGCAGGTTTTTGCCAGCGGGCGCGGCTGATCTGCGCCACAAAGAGCAAACCCAGAAAGACGAGCGTTTGCGCCGAATAGATGAAGGAAGTCTCTTTGGTGGTGTAATGCAGCATCGTCACGGCGGTCAGCCAGAAGGCGTAGCGCGCCTCGCCGGTTTCAAGATAGCGCAAAATAGCCCAAAATGTGATAATACCGAAGAGCGCCGAGAAAATATCGTTACGCACATAGCGGGCATAGTAGAGCATAAAGGGAGAAATCAGCATCAGCGCCGCGGCAATCAGGGTACCAGCGCGTCCCAGATACCGGCGATAAAACCACAAGAAAGCTACGGTGGCGATGCCAAACAACGCCGCCGGGATGCGGGCGGTGAAATCGTTGTCGCCGAACATAAAATACGAGAGTGCAACGACATGGAACTGGAATGGGCCGTGCGTCATTGGTGTGTGTGTGTAGCCGCTGCCCTGTTCCAGTTGCCAGGAATAATAGACGTGCGAGTTTTCATCGTGGCTCATCACGCGCGCTTCAAGGTCGTAGAAACGCGTGACGACGGCCAAAATCAGGATGATGCTGAAGATCAGTGTCTCCCAATTAATTGTCAGATTACTGAAAACGGGTTTGTCGAGCCAGGTTTTAGATTGTGTGTCGGTTACTTGCATCGGTACTCCATTAGTGCATCTGCTCGGCGAGCGCAATTAAATCTTCTTTATCGAGATAACCGGGTTGGTTTTCTACGCCCCCGGCAACAATAATTTCAAATAGCATTTCCCCGCTTTGCCAGCGCAACATCTGGCTGTTGGCAGCGGGGTTCCAGGTGGCTTGCAGCGGCAGGGTAGTTTTGGCGGGCGTGTCGAGAGCCGATTTTACCTCAGGAATCACCCACGCGCCGCGCAGGTATTCACCGCTCAGGCCGCCAACTGAGACCATCTCTACTTCTGCGCTGGCCCCGATTTGTTGGTATTCCTCCACGGCGCGGCTTTGGATAATCCGCAGCACGCCACCGGATTGTGTCATATAGTTGAGTACAATTGCGCCCCGTTCAGCTTCGTAAGCGGCTCCGCTGAAGCGAAAGTCGGAAGGCAGCTCTGCTGGAACCCGCGCTGTAAAACCGGCCAACGCCTCGGCTTCGGCGATGGTCAATGTGAAACGCCCGGCAGGGTCGCTGATTTCGCTGATCGGAATCTGGACAGTGGTCTGGTCGCTGGTTTTGGGCAGAAAGAATTGCAGCCAGCGTTGCGCCAGGACTTCTAAAGATGGGGAAGTCAGGCTGATGACGACGACCAGCAGCAGGGCCAGGCCAGCGATGGCTGCCACGCGTCTGGGGAAGAATCCTGCCTTCCGTGGGGGATGCTCACCCGCGGCCCAGGGTTGGTGTGCCGCCTTTTGGTAGAATTCAGCCCCCGGGGTGGGGCGCACACTTTCCAGCCAGTCTATAATTTGATTGTCATCCGGTTTGTTGCTCATCATCATTCGGCCAATCCTGACGCAATTTTTCCAACGCCCGGCGAATTTTCACCGAGACGGTATTTTCCTTAATTTCTAAATATTCGCCAATTGCTCTAACTTGAAAGCCCAAGATGTAGCGCAGTACGAGTATTTCCCGTTGAGTGCGATCCAGTTGATTGAGTTGTTGCCAGAGAAGGCGCACTTGCTGGGTATACATGGCGTGCGCCTCAGGGCTGGCGGCGGGGTCGTGGAGAATATGGGTTTCAATCGTATCGTTTTTGGGTTGGCGTTTCTGCCATCGGAAACGATCGAAAACCAGATTGCGAGCGATGCGCAACAGCCATCCCAGCGCAGCCTGTGCATCGCCACGGAAACGTCGCCGCGCCTGCCAGGCCCGGATATAGGTTTCAGCGGTCAGATCTTCGGCGTCTTGCGTGCTGCCCGCGCCCAGGCCGTAGATATAGCGAAATACCGTCTGATGCGTGCGTCGATAGAGCGCGTTAAAAGCTGCGGTGCTACGGAGTGAAATAATTTCTTCCGAAGAGCATGATGATGGTGAAGTCATTGAAAATGGCTCCGCAGCAAGTTGTTTTCGCGTGTGGAATTAAAAACGATTATTTTGGAAAAATCTGACAACAAATCAGAATATTACTTTTTGAGTTCAGTGATTTCATCTTCGGTCAGATAGCGCCATTGGCGTGATTTGAGATCCCCCAAGCGCAGATTCCCGATGCGCATGCGCGTGATACGTACAATCGGCAAACCGGTGAGTCGGCCCATCTCGCGAATTTGGCGTTTGCGCCCTTCGCGCATGATTACTTTGAGCCAGGCTCCTTTGCCTTTGGTGCTTGTTACAAAAACTTGAACAGGTTTGGTGCGATAGCCATCTTCCAGTACAACTCCGTTGCGCCAGACAGAGAGTTGTTTTTCATCTGGTCGGCTGGCAACTAAAACCGAGTATTCTTTTTCGTGACCGTATTTGGGGTGCGTTAGCCGGTTGGCAAGATTGCCGTCGTTGGTCAGCAGCATTAGCCCTTCGCTCTCGATATCGAGACGGCCCACCGGGTAGAGCCTGCCCGGAATTTCCACCAGATCGCGCACTGTCGGGCGTGGATCGGGGGATGTGACTGCCGAAATCACGCCGCGCGGTTTGTTGAGGGCGATATAGACCAATTTTTGTGCTGCACGAATTGGCTCGCCTTTTACTTCGATACGGTCTTTTTCGGGGTCAGCTTTCATGCCCAAAGTGGCGCGCTGCCCATTGACAGTGACCAACCCCTGCTCAATGATTTTTTCGCAAGCCCGGCGTGAGCCGATTCCTGCGTGTGCCATGATTTTTTGAACGCGTTCTTCCATAATAATCAGTCTCCTGAGTTGTATTATAACGCGATGCGCCCAAAAACGACGCTAAAGGGCTGCGCATCTTTGGGATGCGCTACTGCAGTTCCTGGAAGGTCAAAGTTCAGAATACTTGCTATAATGGCGATGTTCACGTATTGGCTCAAGTGTGTGCTATAAGAAGACCCTGGAGGCTAGTTTTGAGTACGTTTTATTTTATAGCCCTGGCAGTTGTTGGGGGTTTGGCTATTACTTTACAGGGCCAGTTTATGGGTATCATGGATCAAACTCTGGGGACGCGCACCAGCGTATTTATCACTTATGCCAGCGGGGGCGCGTTGATGGTGTTGGTGGTGTTATTGCGCGGTGTTAAGTTGGAAAATTTACGCGCCGTGCCCTGGTATGCTTTCAGCGCCGGAGTGTTGGGGCTGGTGATTGTTGGCACGATTGGTTATGTTGTCCCTCGCCTTGGAGTTGCCAGTGGTTTCACGCTGATTGTCGCAGCGCAATTTGTTTTCGCAGCGTTAATTGACCATTTTGGCTGGTTTCAGGCTACGGTGCGTCCGCTGGATGCAACACGCCTGATTGGGCTTGCTGTAATGTTACTGGGTGTCTGGTGGGTGAATCGATAATATGAAAAGGACTTCAATGATTCTTGACGGAAAATCACTGACTATTGAACAGGTTATTCAGGTAGCTTATGGGGAACCCGGGCAGCCTGAGGTGCTTATTGGCAAAACTGGACAGCAACAAGTTGAACGCGCCGCCCGCGCCGTGCAAGAACTACTGGTGCGCGGGGAAATCGCCTATGGAATTACTACCGGGTTTGGCGCCTTTAAAGACAAGATCATCTCACCTGATCAGGTTGAGTTGTTGCAACGCAATATTGTGATGAGTCACGCGGTGGGGACTGGTAATCTCTTTGATATTCCCACCACCCGCGCCATTATGTTGATCCGAGCCAACACCCTCACCCGCGGACATTCGGGTATTCGCCTGGAGACATTGAATCTATTATTAGCGATGCTCAACGAAGGAGTACATCCCTGCATCCCTGAAAAGGGGTCTCTGGGCGCCAGTGGCGATCTGGCTCCGTTGGCGCACATGGCGCTGGTGATGATTGGGATGGGCGAAGCCGAATATAGGGGTGAAATTCTCCCTGGAGCAATAGCCTTGCAAGCTGCGGGATTGAAGCCGGTTGAACTGGCTGCTAAGGAAGGCTTGGCGCTGACGAATGGCACATCTGTGATGACCGCGTTGGGGGCGTTACTTGTCCATCAATCCGAGTGTTTATATGGTGTGGCCGATGTCGCTGGCGCGTTGAGCATGGAAGCCTTGCACGGCACGCCGCTGGCTTTCGATGAACGCATTCACCAATTACGCCCTTTCCCGCGGCAGATGGATTGCGCTGCCAATATGCGCAAACTTTTGGCAGGCAGCCAATTCACGCGCGATTATGATCCCAGCAATGTGCAAGATGCTTATACGCTACGCTGCATCCCTCAGGTGCATGGCGCGGTGCGCGATGCAATTGCCTACACGCGTTGGGTGATGGATATCGAGTTGAATTCTGTCACCGATAACCCGCTGATTTTCTTCGATGATGAAAGTGGTGAAATTAGCGTACTCTCTGGGGGGAATTTTCATGGTGAACCGCTGGCGATTGCGATGGATTATTTAGCCATTGCGCTGACCGAGTTAGGCAATATCGCTGAACGGCGCATTATGCGTCTGACTGATGATGCCAGCAACGCGCATGTTTTACCGGCTTTTCTGACGGAAAAAGGTGGGCTGAACTCTGGCTTCATGATTACCCAATACACAGCAGCCGCGCTGGCAACTGAGAATAAAGTTCTCTCTCACCCTGCCAGCGTGGATAGCATTCCCACTTCTGCAAATGTTGAGGATCATGTTAGCATGGGACTGACCGCGGCCCTCAAACTGAGGCAGATCGCCAGCAATGTTGAACATATTCTCGCTACCGAGTTGATGGCTGCCGCCCAGGGTATCGATTTTCGCCGTGCTGAAATTGGCGCGGATGCGCAACTGGGGCAGGGAACCGGTGAAGTCTATAAGCTGATTCGCACCTGTGCTCCTTTCATCGAGGAAGATACAGTTCTATACAAATATATTGCTGCTGTGAAAGACCTTATTTCCAGCGGCCGCCTGAATTTTTGTTCGATGGTTTAGTAAAGAGCTGCTATGGAAATAATCCAAGAAGCCCTTATGAAATGGGGTGAGGCCATGCAATTGAGTATGGCGAATCGCACACTGTTTTACTCTCCCGTACTCAACCATTGGCGCGTCAAAAAATGGTCTGGCAAAGGCGCAAGAAAATTTATCTACGATGATGCCAGTTTTGAGATAGCATTTGAGTATTTACTTGGCACGCATGCCGAAGAACACTCATTGCAGCCAACCAATGAAAATGAGGCGGCTGAAAGCTAGGTAGATAAGTGTGTCAGCATTGGTTAGTTTGCAAGTAGTGAGCTGATCAACGCTATTACCCCGTATACCAGCAAAACTGCCCCGGCGACGCGGTTAATCCAGACCAGAGTTTTGGGAGTTACACGGTTGCGCAGCAGGCTAACCCCGCCGCTGAGCGTCAGCCACCAGGCCGCTGATCCCAAAAATACCCCGGCCACCAATGAGGCTGCCGCCATGTAGCTGCCTGCGACCATCCCCAAACCGGCGAAGATTGCCACAAATGAAAGGATAGTCACTGGATTAGTGAGTGTTAGCACCAAGGTTGAAAAATAAGCTCCCCACAGGGTTGAGCTTCTGTCGCTGGCGGCTTGTTCACCGGGTTTTGTCCCCAGGGTTTTGATGCCCAAATAGAGTAGATACAGGCCGCCGAGCAACGCCAGCCATCTCTGTTGCTCCACCAACAGGCCCGAGAGCATGGATAAACCGAATCCTGCCACCAGGCCGTAAAATCCATCCGCGGTGGCTGCCCCCAGCCCCGAGATGAGTCCGTGCAGCCGCCCCTCAGCCAGAGTCCGCCGGATGCAAAGAACTCCAATCGGACCGACCGGCGCAGCAATTGAGAATCCTAATACCAAACCTTTGAAGAAAAAAAGTGTATCCATAAGCGTAAATTGTACCCCATGAATAATTATAAAAGCTATCTTTCCCCTTTTACTTGGCGCTACGGCTCTGCGGCCATGCGCCAAATCTGGAGCGAGCATTATACGCGCTTGCTGTGGCGAAAAATCTGGGTGGCATTGGCCCAAACCCAGGCGCACTTTGGCCTGGTTACCCCCGAACAAGTCGCCGATTTACAACACCATGCCGATAAAGTTGATGTGGAACGCGCTTTGGAAATTGAGATTGAAATTCAGCATGATCTGATGGCCGAAGTCAAAACCTACGCTGAGCAATGCCCATTGGGTGGGGGGATTATTCATCTGGGGGCGACTTCAGTGGACGTGAAAGATAATGCCACCGTGCTGCAAATGCGGGCTGCTCTGGACTTAACCATAGCTGGCGCGCGTGACCTGTTATTGATTCTCGTCCCGAAGATGATCCAGTTCGCCGAGACTCCGGTGATGGCCTATACTCACCTGCAACCGGCAGAGCCAACTACGTTGGGGTATCGTTTGGCGCAATATACGCAGGATTTGTTGACAGATTGGGAAAATCTTGTGCGTGCGCGTGCCGCGCTAAAAGGTAAAGGTTTTAAGGGCGCGGTAGGGACTTCGGCCTCGTATGCGGAACTCTTTGGGTTGGAAAACTTGGCCGAGTTTGAACTTTTAATGGCAGAAGAATTAGGCCTGACCTTCTTCCCGGTGACGACCCAAACCTACCCGCGCAAGCAGGATTATGAAGTGCTTTCGGCGTTGGCCGGGATGGGCGCTTCGATTTACAAACTGGCTTTTGATTTACGCATTTTACAATCGCCCCCGATTGGCGAATTGGCTGAGCCGTTTGGTAGCAAGCAGATCGGTTCTTCGGCGATGCCTTTCAAGCGTAACCCAATTCAGGCTGAGAAATTGGACTCGCTGGCGCGCCTGCTTGCGCAATTCCCGCGTACGGCCTGGGATAATGCTGCCCATTCGCTATTGGAACGCACCCTCGATGACAGCGCCAACCGGCGTACGCTTTTGCCTGAAGCCTTTTTGATTGCCGATGAACTTTTGCGCGTTGCATACAAAATCATATCGAATTTGCAAATTGATGAAATCGCTATTGGGCGGAATTTTGCTATTTATGCGCCGTTTGCGGCTACTGAACGTTTGCTGATGGCGCTGGGTAAAGCTGGTGCCGACCGTCAGGCCATGCACGAATATTTGCGGCAACACGCCCTGACTGCGTGGGAGGCCCTGCGGGTTGGGGAAGCGAATCCGTTAATTGAGTTGGTTGCCCAGGAAAGCGAATTTTTGCGCCATCTTTCTGGTGCAGCGATACGCGGTTTGATGGATGCGAGTCATTATGTGGGTAACGCGCCGCAAAAGACGCGTCAATTGGCGGCTGATATTCAAAGCATAGTGGGGTAAGTTCAAAATGATTCTCAGGACGTGACAACAGATTTATCCATCGAAATGAGCGAATCCAGAATGATTACATCGTAAACAAAGTGGTTTGATTTTTCGCGAAAGACCTCCGAAGTCTTGGGTTACAGTGTACTAATACCTCTTGACGACCTGATTAAAATTTGTTATTCTAATGCTAGAATATAAATAGAATAGGATATTTGTACAAATGACCAACGCAGAGCTTGCCATCCTCAGCTTGATTGCCGAAACACCCCGTCACGGCTACGAGATTGAACAAACCATCGAGATGCGCGGGATGCGCGATTGGACGGAAATTGGTTTTTCATCGATCTATTATTTGCTAAACAAGTTGGAAAAATCTGGCTTGATTGCGAGCGAAATACAGCAATTTGAAGGTAAAGGACCTGCCCGCAAAGTGTACCAGATTACCGCTGCAGGGTATGAAGCGCAAGCCGCCGCGACCTATGATGCTCTGTCTACGTTGCATGGGAGATCGGTGCCATTCTTGCTGGGGTTGTCGAATTTCCCGGTTTTATCGTCAGAGCAAGCTCTTGATGCTTTGCACGCCTATCGTCAACAGCTTACAGAGCGCCAACAACATCTTGTGCAGCGTACTGAGGCGCAGAGCAGCGCACCTTTTTTTGTGAGCGCCATGTTTGACTATAGTTTGGCATTGATTGAAGCCGAACGAAAATGGTTGGATACATTTATTCAGGATTTGGAGGTGAAAGAAAATGTCGAAAGTTGATTTCAAGAAGGAATTGAAGCACCTGTATAACCCGCCCAAAAAATTTAGCATCGTGGATGTCCCTGAGATGCAATTTCTAATGGTGGACGGTCACGGCGACCCAAACACCGCTCAGAGCTATAAGGATGCGATAGAAACGCTCTATGCTGTGGCATACACGCTTAAATTCAGCAGCAAGAATGGCCTGGAAAAAGACTATGTTGTCCCGCCGCTGGAAGGTCTCTGGTGGGCTGAAAATATGGAAACGTTCGCGGACGATAAATCACGGTGGGATTGGACAGCCATGATAATGACCCCAACGTGGATCACACAGAACCTGTTTGATGATGCTGTATCCCAAGTGCGCGCTGGTAAAAATCCCGCCGCGCTTGATTTGCTCCGGCTGAATACTTACGCGGAGGGGAAATCTGCACAAATTATGTATCTGGGTACCTATGCCGATGAAGGCCCGACGATTGCAGCCATGCACGAGTTTATCGAAGCGCAGGGCTATATGCTTCACGGCAAACACCACGAAATCTATTTAAGTGATCCCCGCCGCACCGCGCCAGAAAAACTAAAAACCGTTATCCGGCAGCCGATCCGGGCAAAATGAGCCTCAAAAAAAATAGAGCCGGGCGCAAAGCGCCCGGCTCTATTTTTAGAATTTACCCGCGCCAATCTTGCTGCTGTGTGGGTTTGTTTTCGAGTGCATCTTCGATGCGGGTCATCACCTCGGGGGTGAGTTTTTCGACGAAATCAATGGCTTTCATATTTTCCACAACCTGCTCAACGCGCGAAGCGCCGGTGATGGTCGTGCTGACATGCGGATTCTTCAACGTCCAGGCCAAGGCGAGTTGGGCGATGGTGCAGCCAAGTTCATCTGCAATGGGTATCAGTTTGCCAACTTTTTCCAGGCGTTGCTGGGCTTCTGCGCTTTCAAATTGTTTGCGCAGCCATTCGTAGCCTTCCAGACTTATGCGGGTTCCATCGGGTGTGCCCTGATTGTATTTGCCGGTGAGCAGACCGCTGGCGAGAGGACTCCAAATGGTGGTGCCCAGGCCGATTTCTTCGTACAGGCGGTCGTACTCCACTTCTACACGTTCGCGGTGGAACATATTGTACTGAGGCTGCTCCATCTGTGGGGGAATCAGATGCTCGCGCCGGGCGACGGCGTAAGCCTCCATAATTTGTTGGGCGCTCCACTCGCTGGTGCCCCAGTAGAAGGCTTTGCCCTGGTTGATAGCGTGGGTGAAGGCGCGCACAGTCTCTTCGATAGGCGTGTGCAGATCGGGGCGGTGCGCAAAGACGAGATCAACGTAATCGAGCTGCAAACGCGCCAGCGCCGCGTCCAGGCCTTCCACGATATGTTTGCGCGAAAGCCCGCGGTCGTTGGGGCCTTGTCCGCCCCAAAAGATTTTGGTCGAGATGACTAAATCCGAGCGTTTCCAGGGAGCGCGTTTGAGTACTTCTCCCATAATTGTCTCGGCTTTACCATCAGCGTAGACTTCGGCATTATCGAAAAAATTAACCCCGGCCTCATAGGCGGCGTTCATCAGTTCATAGGCTGCATCTACATCAAGTTGATTTCCAAATGTGACCCAGGCGCCAAACGACAGCGCCGAAACTTGCAGGCCAGACGATCCAAGATAACGATATTGCATGGTTGACTCCTTGTTGTCTGTAATCCTAAATAGAGCGCGGATGATGCGAATTTGACGGATTTTCGCGGATAAAAACCAACCTGGAATTTCCGTGAAAATTTGCCCGATCCGTGTTATTCACGACCTATTATTTTTTTGGAATTATATTTTGTTGACCCTCTGTCCAAAGCTCGGGGGTGGCTGCCGCCAAAATTGGGTAGCTCTTGGTTTTGTAGTCTGTGCCGGGAACCAAAGGGAAGGGAGTGCTGCCATCGAGGACACGTATTATGCCCCCAGCTTCCTCGGTGAGCAGCCAACTTCCGGCGAAATCCCAGATTTTGGGGGTAGTTTCAAAAGCCAATACTGCGTTGCCGCGGGCAACGGTACTCAGCCCGTAGGCTGAGGTCCCCAGAACACGGGTTTTGTAGCGTAGATTAATATTGTAATTACGGATGGTACGCGTGCAGCATGAGAAAAATGAGAAAGGTTGATTCTCATCGGGAATCTTCACCTGGATGCGTTCTCCGTTGAGAAACGCCCCCGCACCACGCTGCGCAGTGAAAAGTTCATCAATGATGGGGAAGTACAGCGCGGTTAATTCGGGTAGGCCATCTATAATACGGTTGATGGCAACGCCCCAATGGTGCAAACCGAGGCTGAAATTGGTGGTGCCATCGAGAGGATCAATCACCCACACCGCAGATTTCCCCTTCGGGTACACAGTGCCAGCCTCCTCGCTAATCAGGCCGTCCTGCGGATAAGCCTGTTGAATCTTGCAGCGCAGAAACTCATCGGCGGCTAAATCTCCCTCGGTTACAGCACTTTTATCCGCTTTTTTATTGGCTTGTATACCAGTAGCCCGATAATATTTCATTAAGATATTACCGGCTTCTTTGGCAATTTCGATGGAAAAATTGAGTGGGGTGTTCATGGGGCAGAGTATATCATGGGCAGTTGGGGAACGTGTTATACTGGCTTTGGAGACGAACGGCAAATGGCGCATTATCGGGTTGTACATCGGGATACAGGCGAAATCTGGGAGGTCGAATCGGACTCTGCGGATGATGCTCGCCGTTTGATTGGCTGGGCGATTGGCACATGCCGCGTGATTTTGTTGGTCAGTGGCCCGTATGCCACCATTACACCGCCTAAGGTGGCCGTGCAGATTCGCCCACCGATTCCCGGTACGGGCTATATTTGCCCGGATTGCAATGTGACTTTGTCGCGCGCTGAAAATCGTTTGTGGTGGTTTTGCCCCTCTTGTGAACTGCTTTATCACTCGGAGGAGAATCGTTTTTACCGCGAAAACGAATTGTAGGGGGAATTACCAATATGGCCGATCCAGCGGATCACGCAAATACTCATCAACGGCTTGTTTGATGCTGATTTTTTCATCCAGAACTGCGTTCATGTAAATATGTGTCCATTGGAAAAGCTGGGAGAGTGAGATTTCCAATTCCAGCTGTATGATTTTGCTGAGTGGGCCAGCTTGATCGAGGAAACCGGTGTCGTAAAAATCTCTCTTGGCCTGTGTGATGTCGTAATTCAGTCGAACTATTTCGGCGCTCCAATGCCCCTGTGAAAATGTAATCTGCGCATAGGCGGGGCGACGGTCGGCATCAAAGGGAAGGCCTACGGCTCCGGCATTGACAACCAGGGTTTGCCCAATTTGGCGGATCAGCGGTCGGTGGGTGTGTCCAACGGCGAGCAGCGCGGGGGGCGGGTTGATCAATTTTTTGATGGTTTCATCCGCCATTTCAGGGTAAATACCCCGGCGATTGCTTTTCATAGAGGCATGTACGCAGCGAAACTCACCTGCGGCGGGGATATTTTTACTAAATTCATCGGGCATGGCTTCAAGGAGTGCTGCCTGTTCATCGAGTTTTTCATACGTCCAATAGCTGTAGCGGAATAATTCAAAGAGTGGCCCTTCACGCGGCGAATCAGGCAGGCTGTGCCAGAGCACATATTCTTCATGATTGCCGCGGATCACTTCCCAGCCGCGTTGCGTTTGCATTTTCTGGATGAGATGCAAACATTCAACCGGTTTTGGGCCGCGGTTGATAAGATCGCCAGCAACCAGAACAGTATCTGGTTGCCAGCGTTCAATGTGATCTACGGTTGCTTCAAGGGCTGGGTAATTGGCGTGAATATCCGCGAGGACGGCGATCTTCATAATTTGGTGAAAGTCTTTGGTTTCTTGAGTATGGCGATTCACTTTGAAAGTGGGATCAGGATTGTTCGCTCGCGGCAGCTTCAACGTAGTCTTGCACCACCATCTTTTCGGGTTCAGCTCCCAAAAATATGAGTAATTCTTTAGCCATTTTTGCCTTGTTTTCCGCGTCCCTCAAACTCCAGGTGCGGCTTTTGACTTCCAAAAAAGTGCCTAAGTCCGGTTTATCAATGCGATCAAGGTTGATGTAGAACTCTGTGCCGCGGAAGAGTACCCGCCAGCGCAGGCGATCTTTCTCGATGAAGGTTTCGGAGTTGGGCTTGAAATATTCGCGATAAAAGCGCAGGCTGTGGGTGGCAGGGGCAATATAACGGCTGCGGGAAAGCAATACATCGCTTAGGAAATGGCGTTCGCTGGTTTTACCGATCATCGTCAGGCGATAACGAATTTTATCGACGGCTTCATCCTCGCCGATATATTCGTCTTCTCGGTAGCGCAATTGCCCCTGGGTAGGATCATCAAATTGGAAGTAGGTATCGAATTCGTGGTATTGACGTGTGTGCAGGGTTTCGATTTCAGGCCGCGAAATATTAGCCAGGATGGCTTGTGTATCGGTAATGCGAACTTTAGCCTGTACTTCAAAGCTCTCTTGCTCCAATGCTCCGCCAATTGCGATCAGTTTCGAGAGTACCGATTCTTCGCGCTGGCGTAAGAAGGCATCAATTTTTTGGGCATACTCAGCGGCTTGTTCCAGCAGTGGGGCTTCATCCAGCGTGAGCAACTCTCGGTCGCGCATTAGCCATTGACCATTGACCATCACGTCGCTGACATCAGTACTCTTGGCGGCATAGATCAATTGGGCATAGATCCCTTCAGGGTCTCTGTGGAAACGCGGGGCGTTATGCAGAGGAGAAATATCTACCAGAATCAGATCGGCGCGTTTGCCGGATTCAAGCGAACCGGTAATTTCGCCCATATGCATGGCTTGCGCCCCCAAACGGGTAGCCATCAGTAAGGCGGTTTTGGCGGGTAACACAGTGGGATCGCCGCTAATGCCTTTGGCGAGCAGAGCCGTCAGGCGGATTTCTTCAAACATATCCAGATCGTTATTGGAGGCTGGGCCATCGGTGCCGATGCCAACATTAACGCCAATTTCGAGCATGGCATTAACTGGAGCAACCCCCGAAGCCAGTTTTAGATTGGAAGACGGGTTATGTGCAACCCCGGCTCCGTGGTGGTGCAGGGTGTGGATTTCGCCGCTATCTACATGCACACAATGGGCAGCTAGCACTTTAGCCTCGAAGATTTTATGTTTTTTGACGTAGGGAATTACGGGCATGCCGTGTTCTTCTTTTGAGGCTTCGACCTCGGTGAGGGTTTCGGCTAAATGAGTGTGCAGCGGCACATCATGTTTGACCGCGATTGCCGAGGTAGCTTGAAGAATATCTTCGGTGCAGGTATAGGGCGCATGTGGGGCCACCGAGGGGACAATTAGCGGATGGTTCTTCCAACGGGCGATAAAATCATCGGCAGCATCGAGAGATTGCTCGTATGAATCGGCGTCGGGGGAAGGGTATTTGAGTACCGTTTGAGCGCATAAGGCGCGCAACCCGGCTTCTGCGGTGGCTATGGCGACATCTTCTTCAAAATAATACATATCGGCAAAGCAGGTGACTCCCGAGCGAATGAGTTCAATGCAGGCCAGTGAGGTGCCTAGCTGGACGAATTCGGGCGATACAAACTCGCGTTCCACGGGCATCATATAGCCCAGCAACCAGACATCGAGGCGTAAGTCATCGGCAAGCCCGCGTAACAATGTCATGGGGACATGGGTATGCGCGTTGACCAGACCCGGCATGAGCACCTTGCCGTCGCAGTCCACTGTTTCGTTGGCCGTGTATTGTTGTTTGAGTTCTGCTTCCAGCCCGACAGCGATGATTTTGTCATCTGCGATGGCGACTGCACCGGGTTCGTATTGGTGAAAATCTCTATCCATTGTGAGAACGATAGCGTTAGTGAGGAGGCGATCCACTGATTTTGTCATACTGTCCTTTCGATGTTCAAGGGGATATTGCAAAATATACAGACACTGGTTTGGCGGGTTAAATATGTAGTTTGCGCAAATGGTCCAGACAGAGATTCACAGTCCATAGCGGGGCCATCTGCGGGGGCCCGCCATAGGTATGCTGGATGGTTTTCTCACCCTCGGGAGTGAGCAGGACAAGGTGCATGGTTTGTTGTGTTGCTCCGGATTCTAACAACACACCGAGACAAATGGCAGCGTTATGACTCTGGCAGACAGTTTTAACCGCCTGATTTAGTGTTTTGGGTTTGGGTGGTGGTGATATGATTTCGCCACCGGCGAAGATATGACTCTTCCCGGCGAGGCGGCGCAGCAATCTGCCCTCGAGGTTGGCTTCTACAACAGCGAGGGGGAGTTCTTGCACTTCAAGCGCGGCCAGCACAACGCCTTCGAGGGTATCTCCATCCGCACCGTAAATCCATTTTCCCAGGCGTTGGCGGAGTTGTTGTTCAACTTGTTGGATGAGGTGATTCGCTTCGCTTTCTGAATCGGCTTTGGCGGTGATGCGAATATCTACCTGACCGGCGTGGGCAGCCATACCAACGGTGGGGTTGGTGAGGCGTTCCAGATCGCCGATACGTGCATCGATGGTGGATTCCCCGACTCCAGATGTGTGCAAGATGCGCGATTTAATGATACCGTGCAATTGAAAGCGTTGGCGCAAATAAGGTAGAATTTTCACTTGCATCAAGTGTTCCATCTCGCGGGGTACACCGGGCAACGCGATGATGGCGTGACGATCGGTTTCAATGACAAAGGCTGGGGCTGTACCTACTGCATTCTCTACCCCAATAGCTCCTGTGGGGATGTAGGCTTGTCGGCGGTTGTTGTCTGTAGGGGTGCGGTTATAGCGCCGGAAACGTTCTTGAATTTGTTCCCAAAGCTCCGGGCGGAATTCAATCTCCACATCCAGAGCCAACGCCAGGGCCTCGCGCGTGGGATCATCTACGGTGGGGCCAAGCCCCCCTGTCGTGATGATAATGTCCGCGCGGTTCATCCCCTCTCGAATAATCTGGGCGATGCGTTCCTGGTTGTCGCCAATCGTGGAAGAGCGATATAGATCAACGCCAGCATCGCGCAAGGCGCGGGCAATATAGCGGGTGTTGGTATCCACGGTTTCGCCCAAGAGCAGTTCGGTTCCAATGGTGATGATTTCAGCAACAGGCATGTTGTTATGATACCGCGAAAACAGGCTTTGACCAATAATACCGGGTCAAAGCCTGTTTTCGTGTTTTTAGTTTTAAATTAGATTCGTTTTAGTGACCTGCTGCCTATACTAAGACGATATTTGTTGATTTTAGGGGCAGGTGAGTTTCAAGTTTGTATGGAAGAACGGAGTAAAGGATTGTGCAGCAGCAGGTTTGCTGCAGGCCCAATAGCTGTAAGTGTATTGGCCTTCTTCCACGGTGATTTCTTTAGCCGCTCCAGGAACTAATGTGAAGTGGTAGGTTGCTCCCTGGCCGCTGATGGTGAGGAAAGCGGTTGTATCGGAAATGTTTGTGGCCGTGAATTTCACCAATTCAATCAGTTCTGTAACATTATCAAGTTCTTGCCCCGATTTCTTGCCGGGCAATTCTAGCGCAAAGATGCCACACTTGGGAACCACGATCCGGTTGTAGTTGGAGAGGTCAATTGCACCGGCGCGGGAATCGCCACCACAGAGGTTCATTGTATAGGAATAGAGGGCTCGTTTTACTGTGAAAGTAACTCTTTCTCCGGCATCAATGTTTAGGAAATAGAAGGCACCATTTTTCACTTTCTCGTATTGAACGCCATCCATAGCAGGGTCTTGATATGAAGTGGATTCATACATCCACATGGTAATCGGCTGGTCGCTGTGGTTGATAACCTCGAACTGGGAGAGATCAGTGGCAGCCATTCCTGCAGACGCGGGAATCAACATTCCCAACAGGACGAGAACGATTGTAACGAGACGGAACTTAGACATATTACTTTAGTTTCGCCAAAATAATGAGCATTGGAAATCTGGTAGGATAGGTTATA